>JANOWX010000107.1:0-4457 GCA_031418175.1 Acidobacteriota bacterium
GCGCTGGATATTGAAATCCCCGTGCTGACGCCGCGCGTTTACCGCGAATACAAAAACCTGAGCGGGCTGGAAGTTAGCGCGCATACGGCTGGGCGCGTCGCTTACCGGCAATTCACCGAAGAAGAACAGCGGGAGATCGTCTTCAAGGACATCACCTCGGGCTTGGTAACGCATACCACGCTGCTAGACACTTCAGGCATTGCCGATTACCGCAGTGTCATCGGCTACTTCGCGCAAACGGTGATGAAAGATTTGCGGCTGGTCAGCGGCTACGATGTGCTGTACGGCAAGGTGAAGGCATTTGTGCAAGACGGGCTGTTCGACAACCAAGTGAAACTCGAAGACCCGAATACGTTGCGCAACCTTTCGGAACTGGCGGCGACCAAAACTCTAATCGAGACCTTCAAGAAAGCAATCAACGCGCTGACCGTGCAAGACAAAGGCGATGCCGAAATCCGCGACTACATCAAACTGCGGCAGACGCGCCCCTTCGTGGTGAAAGATCAAGGCTATCTCATTCCGAAAAAGAGCGTCTTCAACCGCATCATCGGCGACGGCCATTTTGAACTGCTCTTCGCCAGCTTTCTGGAAGGCTGCAACGACGTGGTGTCTTACGCCAAGAATTATCTGGCCGTGCGTTTCAAGCTGGATTACGTGAAGGCCGACGGCGACATTTCCAATTACTACCCGGATTTTCTGGTCAAGCTGTCAGAGAAGGAAATCTTCATCGTCGAAACCAAGGGGCTGGAAGATTTGGACGTGCCGCTAAAGATGCAACGGCTACGGCAATGGTGCGAAGATGTGAGCCGGGTGCAATCAGATGTGAAATACGATTTTGTTTTTGTAGATCAAGAGAGCTTTGAGAAATACAAGCCGACTTCATTCAGGCAATTGGTTACTGGTTTCAGGGAATACAAGGATGAACCATGACAAGGTGCCGTGCGTCGGTATCTGCGCTTAATAAGCGGTGGAGCTAAGGAATCTGCTTCAACCGCCGCCACAACTACCAAGCCGCCAACAACGGCCACGTCGGCACCGTCATGCCAAGCTTACTTTTCGGCGATGAACCCGCGCCTCTTTGCCGAGAAATTGAGCAAAGGAGAAATCGAATGAGCGTTACAACTACCTTGCCCGATGAAACCGGCGACCTGCTGCGGAAAGGCTGGAAGGTGCTGGTCGAACAACTGGGTCTGCCGCAAGCCACTCAATTCGTCGTGCTGCTCGAACGCGGCAAAGGCAACGTGGTGGCGGAGATCAAGGAATACTGGGGCGACGCCAGCCTTGACGACATCCACGCGCGCATTTTGCAGTGGAAGAAACAGTAAATCCACCGCGCTGACACGCAACTGAATGACACCGGGGGCGTGTTATGATGCGCCGGCAACTTCAAGGAGGCAATGATGGCAAAGCAAAACGGACACACAAACGGAACTGCGGCGCAGCGAAACGGGCAGTTCGTTGCCAAGCCGCGCCGCCCGCGGGGACACGACAAAGAATTCAGCACGCCGGAAGAGTCGCGGAAATATCAGGAATACATTGACCAATTGCGCCCATGGCTCGATGGGCTGAGTGACGAAGAGCATGACAAGGCCGTCAAGAAACTGACGCACCGAGAATTGTTCTTCATCAATCTTGAGACGACTTACGAAAACTACCAGAAAGGCGGCGTGTTGCGTGAATTACTCGAAGGAACGTGCTTCGAAAGTGCTCTTTGATACGCAGGTTCATATCGCTTACCGGTCAATCATTCGCAGCCGGGGCATTGATCCGGGCTGGCACTCGGTCGTCGTTTGGCAGGAAAGAATGGCTGGCGTGAGTGGCGGCAAAGAACTTCGCCGGATGGAAGCGGATTGCAAACTGCTTGAACAGCAAGGCCGCCTGCTTGTTCCTGACCGCGAAGCCTGGTTGACAGCCGGGCGCATTCTCAACAACTACCTCAGCGATTTGAGCCGCCAACATCCAACGCGCGCACGCCCCGCGCTCGGTCACGCCGAAAAACAAAACCTCATCCGTGACGTACTCATCGCTGTCTCCGCCAAGCAAGCAGGTGTCACCGTCATCTCTGACAACAAAGATTTTCCGACGCTTCAGCGTTACTACGATTTCAAATGGATGAGCGGGCAGGCCTACTTTGTCGCTTGAAGCGCTCTGAGACCTGATTCGTTTTCAACCCGATGTCACAGGAGTAATATGCCTGCGCTATGACAACGACTACCGTAGAAATCACGCAAACGCTTTTGTTGACGAAACTTGAGAGAGGCACATCATCATGAACCAAACCCGCCGCAACTTTCTGCAAACCGGAACCGCCGCCTGCGCTGGGCTGGCCCTGACACAGGCGGAAGCGCTCACCGCCTACGCCGCCGCCAAGGGCGTGAAATTCAAATTGTCCGCGCCGGATTGGAGTCTGCAACAGGAAGGCAAGCTCGGCGCGGTGGGGCTGTCCAAACAGATCGGCTTCCCCGGCGTGCAAATCAGCATCGGCCACGCGCCGAGGGGCGAGACCATTACGCAATTGCCGCTGAGTGCGCCGGCGTTGCAAAAACAGTATCTGGACGAAGCGAAAAAACAGGGTGTGGCGATCACTTCGCTCTGCCTGGAAATCATGCACGTCAACGGCTTGAAGTCCGATCCGCTGGGCGAGAAGTGGCTGGCTGAATGCATCCCGATTGCCAAGGCGTTGGGCGTGCGCGTGATTCTCATTCCGTTCTTTGGCAAGTGGGCGATCAAGCAGCAGGCCGAACAAGAGCGCGTGGCCGACATCCTGCGCAACGTGGCGCCGCAGGCCGAAAAGCTCGGCGTGATTCTCGGTCTCGAAAACACGATCTCCGCGCGCGAGAACGTGGCGATGATGGAGCGCAGCAAATCGTCCGCCGTCAAAACCTATTACGACGTGGGCAATTCGTCGAAGGAAGGTTACAACGTCGTTGAAGAGATTCGCTGGCTGGGCAAGGGCCGCATTTGCGAGATGCATTTGAAAGAAACGCCGTGGGAAAAATATCTGGGCGAGGGCGGCGTCATCAACTTCCCTGCCGTGATTGACGCGCTGGCCGACATCGGTTTCGATCAATGGGCGCAGTTGGAAACGTCGTGCCCCAGCAAAAACATCGCCGCTGATTTCACGCGCAATAAACAATTCATCGAAGCGTTGATCGGCAAGCGCAACCGGCTGGGTTCGGCGGCCAAGGTGTAAGGTTCACCGCAATCATTCACCGCTTTGCCCACCAGCGCGCGCCGCTACTTTCAAGCAGGGGGCAGGGCCGGTGTGATTTCGACTTTTCGATACAAAATCTTGGTGTGATCGCCTTGCAGCATGAGGGGGCCCGGCGCGGCTTCGTTGCTGTCGAGCGCGCCGCCCGTGATGCCGGGGATCGTTTCGTTCTCAATGATTGTTTGGCCGTTAAAGCTGACTGTGACTTTGCGGCCCACCAGCGTGATGTCCAGCGTCTGCCATTCGCCGGGTTTCTTGGCCGCATTCACCAGCGGTTTTAGCCAGCCGTAGACCGCGCCCATACGCAAACTGTTGAGCACTTGGTTGAAGCCATCGCTGATCTGCACTTCGTAACGCCCGCGCAGGTAAACGCCGCTGTTGCCGTTGGGCACGGTTTGAAATTCGACGTGCGCTTTGAAGTCGGTGAATTTCTGTTCGCTGATAATGTCGGCGCAGGGTGTTTTGTTGACGAGCACGCCATCAGCGACGCTCCAGCAATTGCCGTTGAGATTGTTGCGCAGCTTCCAGCCGGTCAGGTCTTTGCCGTTGAAAAGCTGAATGGGTTTGCCCCAGGCGCTGGTTTTACCGGGCATCAACGCGGGCGCGCGCAGGGCCGTCCATTGCAGCGTCTTGCCGTTCTCGTCAATGGTTGTGCCGCTGAGTTTGTCGCCCGCGAGTTTGCCGTTGAAGACCAATTCTTTCGGCCCGGCTTCGTATTGCGCGGGGATGGCGATGGTGAGTTGGCCGTCTTTGTATTCTGACTTGCTGGCGTAACGCATGCTGCCGAAGCGCCCGACGAAGCTCGCCATCAACTCGTTCTCTTTGCGCAACCGCACTTCCAGCCACGACGGGTAACTCACGCCATCCGCGCCTTGCACAGTCAAATCCCAGCGGCCCAACACCGCATCGGCGAAGCCGGGCGTTTGTGGCGTGGCGTTCAGTGTCAACAGTGTCAGCAGACAAATCAGGGCCAGCGTTTGTTTCATCGAACCAAGTCCTCAATCGTTCAAAATGCGCGCAATTCCAACAGCGTGATTTCAGGCGGGCAGCCATAGCGCAGCGGCGCGATCACCGTGCCCAGGCCGCGATTGACATAAATTTGCGTCTCACCCAATTGCGAATGGCCGCGCATGAAACGGCGGCTTTTGCGCACCAGCCAGCGGCGGCGCTCCTCGCGTCCGGTCAATAGACGCCAATTGATTTGGCCGCCGTGTGTGTGGCCCGACAGGACGAGATCAATGCCGGC
>JANOWX010000108.1:0-6377 GCA_031418175.1 Acidobacteriota bacterium
CTTCTTCAGGCGTTTGGGCTTGAAGTACCTGTGACCTGCAGAGTCTCCGGCGAAGGCCGCCGGGAAAGCCGGATGCGGGAAATCTGCACGTCCGGTTTGACGAGGGGGGAGGCGGAAACCCTCCCCTACTCTACTGGGCGATCTTACTGGCTGAATTTGAACAGCCGCAGCACGTCAATCGCCAGATCAAACAGATGCGTGCAACCGCTCGCCCCGCCGACCTGCTCGGCAAATTGCTGCACAAACGCCGCCGTCACTTGCACGCCATTCAAGCCCGGCGTGCGCTGGTGCGGGTCTTCGCAAATACCGTGATAGGGCAGGCGCAACCCGCGGCTCCGGGCCTTGCTGATTAGTCCGGCGTGCGACAGTTCAAACCCAATCGTGATGTCGTGGATACGGTCTTCCATTCCGCTCTCGCACACAAAGTCTGTCTCACCCGCTTGAATCAATAAACGTTTATTGCGCCAGAAAACGCGCCGGTCGCCCGGTTGGGGCCGCGTCAATTCCGCGCCGAATCCGCAACGCACCGCGCGGCTGTCGAACAGGTCTAACGATTCGTTGCGGTAGGTGTAACAAGTGTCCGCCAGGTTCATATACGCGCGGTCTTTCAGCCAGGCCGCGCGCGCGAACTCATTCGCGCTGTCATCACGCTGCGGAAACTGCGCCTCAAATTCCGGCGTGTATTGATAGACCTGCTGCCCGACGCGCGCCATTTCGATGGCCAGTAACAAATGCTGCTGCTGACCGGGCAGTTCGCCCAGCGCCGTCAGGATGTGTTTGGAAAAGCCGCGCCCGATTTTGACGCCGCGAATGTTGGCGTAGCGCGCGCAAAGCTCCGGTTCGAATTGCGCCGCGTCACCGGCCAATTGGCGCGCGCTGGCTTCGAGCACTTCGTAATCGGGCGTGCGCAAACGCCAGACGTGCTCGAACGCGCAGCGGTGATCGCGCAGCAATCCGCGCACGAGCAATTCGTTGGCGGCCAGCACGTCAATCTCGGCTTCAAACGTGCGTTCGTAGCCGGACGGCGGGACAGGGAAGGCGGTGGCAATCGTCATAAACGTTTACAGGTACATGCGCGTTAGCCATTCGGCCACGCAAACGGGTTTCGCTGCGCCGTCAATTTCAACCGTGAACTGCCAGGTGAATTGATGGCCGCCCGCGAAATCTTCCAGGTTCTGCAACGCGACGCGCGCGCGAATGCGGCTGCCTGCCGGGACGGCCGAGACAAAGCGCACACGGTTCAGGCCGTAATTGATGCCCATCTTGGTTGGCAGGTTGAATTTGACGGCGGATTGCATCAGGCAGCTCAACAACGACAGCGTCAAAAAACCGTGCGCGATGGTCGTGCCATAAGGCGATTTGGTTTTGGCGCGCTCGACGTCCAGGTGAATCCATTGGTGATCGCCGGTGGCTTCGGCAAATTGGTTGATGCGTTCCTGCGAAACTTCGAGCCAGTCGCTGACGGATACTTCCTGACCGAGCAGCGCGCGGGCTTCGTCAATGCTGTGAAACTCTCGAATGGGCATGTGGTGACTCCTTGCGTTTAGGTGGATTGGAAAACGGTGGGCGATTCTAAAGCAAAGCGCGCGGGATTGGTACGGTATCGCGCGCGTGAGCAAGCGGTGTCATCACCTGGCGCTGATTGGGTGTAAGTTACCAAGCGCCGCTTGCTGACGCGCGCGGTACCGTACCAATGTCGCGGGCGGCAAACCGGCGTTTGACACCTTTGGCGGCGCAAGAGTAGGCTTCGCGCACTGCAATCATCAATCTTTTGCAACTACGTTTTAGACATTGTTCACGCAGGTCTGGCGCACGAACGCGGGCTTGCAAAAAAGGAGCATCCACTATGAAAAAGTTGTGTCTGTTGGCTGTCATCAGCCTCTTTGGACTCTTCGCGCTGGTCGGCCTGGTGTCGGCCCAATCGGTTGCCGGTGAATGGCAAGCCACGATGGAAACGCCGGGCGAGCCTTCGGTCAGCAAACTGACGCTGACTCAGGACGGCGAAAAAATTGCCGGTACGATCAAAGGACGAAGCGGCGAATACCAATTGCAGGGCACCGTGAAAGGCAAAGAAGTCAAGTTTAGTTATTCGACTAACTACAACGGCAGCGCGGTGCCGATTGCCGTTTCGGGCATGCTCGACGGCGATACGATCAAGGGTACGGCCAGCTACGCCGGCGGCGCTTATGAGGGCGGTTGGCTGGCGAAGCGCGCGGGCGGCGCGGCAGCCGCAGCACCGATGGCAAAGGCCCAGAGTGGCGGCGGCAATGAATGGGAAGTGACGATCAATTCGCCCCAAGGTGCGCAGACCTCGACGCTGGTTTATGCGCTGGAGGGCGAAACCCTCAAAGGCCAACTCAAAAATGCGCGCGGCGGCTTGCCGGTATCGGGCATGCTCAAAGGCAACGACATCACGGTCAAATTCAATTACAAGGCGGGTGACATGGAGATGCTCATCACGCTGACTGGTAAGCTGACCGGCGATACGGCCAAGGGCGAAGCCGATTTCGGCGGCATGGCGCAAGGCGAATGGACAGGGAAGAAACTGGCGGGCGGTGCGGCGGCCACAACGGCTGCCCCTGCACAGGCGGCCAGCGGCGCGGTCAATGTGACTGGCGCTTGGAGTGTCGAAGTCGAAACCTCGGCGGGCAGCGGCAGCCCTTCGTTCACGTTCAAGCAGGACGGCGAAAAGCTGACGGGCCATTACAAAGGCCAGCTTGGCGAGGCCGATCTCACCGGCACGGTCAAAGGCGGCCAGATTGATTTTTCGTATAAGCTCACCGGCGGCCAGGTCGAAGGCACCGTCGTTTACAGCGGCACCACCGACGGCAAAACGATGAAGGGCAAAGTGCGCATCGCAGAGTTGGGCGAAGGTACTTTCACTGGTAAGAAGCAATAATTTGGGGTGAGGGGTGAGGGGTGAGGTAGCAAGAATTGACTTTGGCTGACACCTGACACCTCACACCTAAAAACGACCCCACATCGGCAATCAATCCACCAAACGTGGCGCGCTGGTTTGTGAAGCTCCCCAGTCGGAATCCATTGCGCCCATCAACACCGAGGGCAAATCACTATGCGCCTAAAAAGCACGACAAAATTTTTATTGGCAATTGCGGCGATGACATTGCTGGCGAGCGCGGTCTGGGCTGATACGCTGGTGCACCGCAACGGCAGCATCCTGAAAGGCACTTTCGTCGGCTTCGAGAACGGCGAATTCATCTTCAAAATCACCACGGGTGACAATCGCAATCAGGGCCGCACGATCCGCATTGCGGCGCGTGACGTGGTCAAACTGACGCTCGATAACGATGGGCTCGACACTACCGCGCGCGACCCGCGCAATGATGGTTACCCGACGCGCAATCCGAATACGGGCGGCACTGGCGGCACCACAAGCGGCGGCTGGCGTTCATATCCGGCGCTGGCCGTGCGGTTGGAAGACCAATGGATTCGCTCCAACATCGAAGTCCGCAACGGCCAGCGCATTCGTGTGGACGCCACCGGCACGGTGCGTCTGGAAGGCCGCACCACGACGGGGCCGGAGGGCCTGCGCACGCGCGACCAGAATGCGCCGGAGCCGAACGAGGCTGACGGCGTCTTGCTGGCGGGCATCGGGCAGGATGCCAATTCGCCCTCCATCGTCATCGGCAAGTCGCGCGAATTCGTGGCTGACCGCGACGGGCCGCTCTATTTCACCGTCAACCACGGCGAGACGCGCGGCGCGACGGGCGCCTTTAGCGTGACCGTGCAGGTAGATCAAAACTACAGCGCACCCAACACCGGCAACACGGGCAACACCGGCACTGGCCCCACCGGGCAGGAGCGCAGCTTCACCGTACGCGCCAATCAGGATTGGATAGACACGGGCATCGAAGTCACGCCCGGCATGCAATTCGAGATCATTGCGGAAGGCACGATTGACATCGGTGGCGGCTATCGCAGCGTGGGGCCCGAGGGCGAAACGCGCGCGCGCGTGAGCACTTCGCGTTACCCCGTGCAGGACGCCGGCGTCGGCGCTTTGCTGACCAAGATTCGCTATCGCAATGGCGGCGATTCCAACATTCTTTTGGTTGGCAGCCGTGGCGGCGGGACCGTTGATCAAAACGAATACGGGCGTTTGATGCTCGGCATCAACGATGATTACCTGCGCGACAACAGCGGTTCATTCACCGTGCGCGTGCGCTGGTAACTGCGGATAAAAGCATGGAGTTCAGGTTTTAGCCTGTGTTGGAGACCCACAACACAGGCTAAAGCCTGAACTCCATGCTCTTTGCGTGTGCCTTGGTCAGACAACGGCTGCTTCCTCAATGCGCAATCCGTCATCAGCTAGCGTCGCCTGCACGCCCAACGGCAAGGTCAGATTGCCGCGCGGGCTGTGGCCGCTAGGCAAGCCGAACAGCACAGGTATGTTCAACTCTTCGGTGAGTTCCGCCAGCACTGCCTGAATCGTGTAGCCTTGCGCGGCGTGCTGCACACAATCCAGCATCTCGCCAAACACGAGGCCACGCACCTCGTCGAATTTTCCCGCCAGCTTCAATTGCTGAAACATGCGATCCAGCACGTATGGCTTCACGCCCGTGTCTTCCATAAATAAAATTGCGCCGCGCGTGTCGAGTTCATCGGGCGTGCCTTGCAACGCAACGATCAGCGACAGACAGCCGCCCAGCAAGCGCCCGCTGACCGGCGCGCCGCTGTGCAGCCATTCTGTTTGAGAACTTTGGATCAGCCCCAACGGTTCAATGCTAGTCAATGCGCCCAGCAGCGTGCGTTGGTCGTAATGCCCGGCGCCACCCGCCAAATCTTTCGCCGCCATCGGCCCGTGAAAGGTCACCCAGCCGAAGCGCCGATAAAAGCGTAGATGCAACGCCGTTACGTCGCTGTAACCGATGAAGATTTTCGGATGCTGCCGCAGCAGTTCATCGTCCAGCAGCTTGAACAGCCGCATTGCGCCATAACCGCCGCGCGCGGCCCAAACGGCTTTGACTTCAGGATCGGCAAAGGCCGCGTGCAATTCGCGCGCGCGCCGTGCATCGCTGCCGGCGGTGTAACGCGCCTTGTCCAAAATGTCCGGCGCGTGTTTAACGCGAAAGCCCAGCCCTTCGAGTTCAGCCACGCCGCGTTGCAAGTAGTCGTGTTTCAGATTGGAGGCAGGCGCAATGATGGCGACAGTATCGCCAGGGCACAGTGCTGGTGGTTTGATGAGTGCGGGAATGTCGGCCATAGCGCGGCGATTATAGCGCACGCCCTCAACGCACGCCGATACGGTACCGCGCGCGTGAGCAAGCGGTGATTCACGCCGCGAACTAATTGGCGCAACGTGACGACTCCGCTTGCTGACGCGCGCGGTACGGTACCCGCGCCTTTTCCTCCCACCGTTTTTCCCCTAAGATGCGCGCACTTTCATCAAAGAGAATTTCCCATCGTGACCATCATCGAACGCATCGCCCAACTCGGCATTATTCCGGTCGTCGCCATCCCCAAGCTGGAACACGCGCTGCCGCTGGCCGAAGCCTTGCTCGCCGGCGGCTTGCCCTGCGCCGAAATCACCTTTCGCACGGCGGCGGCGGCGGACGCCATCGGCCAAATCAAAAAACGCTTTCCCGAATTGCTGCTCGGCGCGGGTACCGTGCTCAACGCCGAACAGGTAGACATGGCTTTAGGTGAAGGCGCCGAATTCATCGTCTCGCCCGGCACCAATCCGCTGGTGGTCGAACATTGCCTGACCAAACGCGCGCCGATCTTTCCCGGCGTCTGCACGCCGACCGAAATCGAATTGGCGCTGAGCAAAGGCGTCGAGGTCTTGAAATTCTTTCCGGCTGAAGCGGCAGGCGGCGTCCGGTTTTTGCAAGCGGTCTGCGCGCCCTACGCCCACGTCAAATTCATTCCGACTGGCGGGATTGATGTGAAAAACTTGGGCAGCTATCTGGCGCTCAAGCAGGTGCTGGCATGCGGCGGCAGTTGGATGGTGAAGCCGGAGTTGTTGAATACCGGCGCGTTTGACCGCGTTCGGCAATTGGCGGGCGAGGCGGCGGCGTTGGTGCGCGGGTTGCGCACGGAGGGCAATGCAGATGCGGCAGCAAAGCAATAACGTCGAACAAGCGAGTCTCAAGCAGAAACTGAAAGAAGGTGCGCTCAAACACGCGCAGCGCGATTTGCAGATGGCCGAAGAATGGTTTTGGCTCGAGGAAGAAGCACACGAGACCCTTCATCAAGCCCGTGAGGCGGATCGCTTGGAAACGTTGAAAAGCTCGGCAGAGACCCTGAAAGGGCTAAATCAGAACAACCAAGTTTGGAACACTGGTAGAAAATGCAGCACTGGCGACCAGGCGTTTAGAGTTCAAGCTTTAGCTTGTCCGGGCGCGCCGTAGGCGCAGCCC
>JANOWX010000109.1:0-8825 GCA_031418175.1 Acidobacteriota bacterium
CGCAAGTGCATACGATGCGGCAGGGCGGCAGTTTGAAACTGGCGGCCGTGCCGCCCAAGGTCAAAGCCATTCTCGCCGTGACCAATCTGACTCAGGTTTTCGATATTTATGAAAGCGATGAGGCGGCGCTGGCGAGCTTCGCCGCCTAAAGCGGAACCAGCAAGATTGGCATACAGTCAAACCACGGAGGGACACTGGGAACACTGGGAAGAACAACCACCATTGACTGGCTTTCCCCGTGAACCCTGTCCCCGTGGTTTGGCAAGGTTATTTCCGCGTCATTCCTTACGGCTTCTGTGGCACGAGGGCGTCGCTGCCGCGCCCGAGCGCGTGTTGTCGCAAAGCGCCATCGCTGCTGCAGGTGATATACCAATGCGTGGCAGGGGCGCGCCAGACGGCCAAGTCCGCCTTGCCATCGCCGTCGTAATCGCCCGGCGCGGCGCGGTCGAAGTACGGCGCATAATTCGCCCCCCACTCCGTCGCGCGGGCGCTGTTCGTCGCGCTTTGCCAGATGTGCCAGGTGCTGTTGCGCCAGACTGCAATGTCGGTCTTGCCATCGCCGTCGTAATCCGCCGCCACCGGCACATCCGCACCCAGCCCCCACGCCTTGCTGATGAATTGCCCGTCGCTGCTGCGTTTCACCAGCCACGTCCCCGTCGCGCGCCGGAAGACGGCCAGATCCGTCTTGCCGTCGCCGTCGTAATCGCCCGGCACAGCCACGTCGTTGTACGGCGCATAGCTCGCGCCCCAGGCCACTGTCTCAATCCGCTGATCCGAACTGCGGATGATGTACCAGTTACCTTCCGCGCCGCGCCAGACGGCGATGTCCGTCTTGCCGTCGCCGTCATAATCGCCCGGCACCGGCACGTCCGTCGTCAGGCCCCAGGCTTTGATCAGCACGCCGCCATCGCTGCTGCGCTTCACATAAAACGTCCCGTCTGCCGGACGAAACACCGCCAAGTCCGTCTTGCCATCGCCGTCGTAATCGCCAAGCAACGTGACATCGCCCGCCGTGCCCCAGGCTTGATTCAGCGTTTGTTGCGTGCTGCTCTTGCTGATCAACCACCCCCCGTCATGCGCCGACCACAACGCCGGATCGGCTTTGCCGTCCCCGTCGTAATCGCCCTGCATGGCCAGGGCCGCCGCCGCGCCGCCGCCGCTGCCGACGGTCAGCGCGTAGGCCCGCGTGCCCGCACAACTGCCCAGCGCCGCTTTCAGCGTGAAGTTGTACGTGCCCGTTTGCGTGGTCGTCCCGCTGAGCAAGCCCGCGCTGCTTAAGTTGAAACCCGGCGGCAAGCTGCCCAGCAGCAGGCTGAACGTATACGCGCCTGTTGGGCTCGCGCTGAACTGCTGGTTGTAGGGCTGGCCCGCCGTGGCATTCGGCAAAGGCGCTGCCTGATTCAGCGTGACCGTCGCGCAAGCAATGCTGATGACGTAGAGGCGCTGGCCCGTGCAGCCGCCGCTATTCGTCGCGCGGATGGTTGGCGTAAACGTGCCGCTCGCCGTCGGGGTGCCGCTGATGACGCCCGTCGTGGCATCCAGCGTCAGGCCAGTTGGCAGCGCGCCGCTCGCCACGCTGAAGCTGTAGGCGCCCGCCGGACTGACCGTGAGCGTCTGTGAATAGGCCGTGCCCAAAGCGCCGCCCGGCAACGACGTGGGATTGACCGTGAGCGGCGCGCAGGTGCCGGTGACCAGCAGGTTGTAGCTTTGCCGGCCGCCGCACGCGCCACCAAAACCGGTTGCCGTGATGGCAAACGCATAATTGCCCGCCGCCGTCGGTGTCCCGCTGAGCGTGCCGTTGCCGGCCAGCGTCAGCCCCGGCGGCAATTGGCCAGTCGTGACGGCGAAGCTATAAGTCGTACCAACGGGCGCGGCTGTCAGCGTTTGGGTATAGGCCGCGCCCTGCACGCCATTGGGCAAACTCGCCGGATTGAGCGTGATGGCGGGGCAATTGACCTGCAACGTGACCGGCAGCGTTTGCACACACGCGCCGCCGAAGCTCGTCACCACGAGGCTAAACGTAAAGCTGCCCGCCTGCGCCGGCATGCCGCTGAGCTTGCCGTTGCTCAGCGCCAGGCCGGACGGCAGGCTGCTGCCAGCGGCGAGCGCGAAGCCATACGCGCCGGTGGGGTTGGCAATCAAGTCGGCGTTGTAATTCACGCCCGCCGTCGCGGCTGGCAGCGCCGCCAGTGTGATGGCGGGGCAGCCGATGTTGACGGAGTAACTCTGCGTGCCCGCGCAGCCTTGCGCGTCGGTCGCTTTGACGGTGAAGCTGAAATTGCCGGTGGCGTTGGGCGTGCCCGTGAGCGCCCCGTTGGCCGCCAGCGTCAGGCCATTTGGCAGGCTGCCGCTAAACAGGGTGAAGCTGAGCGGCGCGACGCCGTTGGCCGCCAGTTGCTGGTTGTAGGCGATGCCGGTTTGGCCGTTCGGCAAGCTTGCGGGCGTCAAGCTTAACGCCGGACAGTTGACGACGAGCGTGAAGCCGCGGTTGCCGCTGCATTGCAACGCATCGGTTGCCGTGACGTTGAAATTGAACGTGCCCGTCTGTTGCGGCGTGCCGCTGAGCAAGCCCGATGGCGCGAGCGTCACGCCTTGTGGCAACGCGCCGCCTGTCGCCGCAAAACTTGCCGAATTGCCGAAGGCGTTCGCCACCGTCAATTGCTGGTTGAACAGCGCGCCGCGTGTCGCCGCCGTCAACGTCGCCGGACTGATGACCAGCGGCGTGCAGAGATTGGTGAGGCTGAAATTGACCGCCGCGCTTGCGCCGCTGGCATTGGCCGCGACGATATAAGCGCCGCTGACGCCGTTGGCCGTCGCGGTCACGCTGGCTTGCCCATTCGCCTGAATCGTCGCGGGCGTGCTGCTGAGCGTTGCGCTTGCACCGTTGTTCGGCGCAGTGAAGACGACGCAGCCGCTCGTGACCGGTTCGTTAAACGCGTTGCTGACTGTGACCGCCAAGGCTTGCGCAAAGGCCGTGTTGATCGGCGTGCTTTGGTTGCCGCCGCTCACCAAGGCCAGCGTGAAGCCGCGCGATTCAAACGCGCCGATGTCCGTAGCGCCGTTGCGCGCGACGCCGCGTTGATCGTTGGCGGGCGCGCCCGTCGCCGTGCCCGCGTTGATGGCCGGCGAGCCGGGCAGCAACGCGCACGTCGGCGTCTGGCCGCCGTAATCGCCCAACGCAGCCAACTTCGGGGCGAGCGGATTCGCCGCCGTGCCCGTCTGATCGCCCGCCGCGTTGAAGCCGGTCGCCGTGCCCACATTGCCGATGAGGTTGTTGCCCGCCGACGTGAACGCGCCCGCCACATCGGGCACGGTCGTGTTGTTCACGTTCGCCGCGACGATGACGTTGCGCAGCGTGGCCGCGCCGCCCGTGTTGTTCAAGCCTCCACCTGTATTGGCCGTGTTGCCGGTGATGGTCGCGTTGGTGAGCGTCAGCACGCTGCCCGGCGTAGTGAGCACGCCGCCGCCGGAGAGCGACGCATTGCCGGCCAACGTCGTGTTGCTGACGGTCGCGGTGCCTACGTTGTAAAGACCGCCGCCTTCATTGCCCGCGCCCGTGGCGCTGTTGTTGGTGAGCGTCGAGTCGCTGAGCGTCAACGTGCCTTCATTGCGAAGGCCGCCGCCGTTCTCGAAAACTTCATTGCCACGGATGACGACGCGGCTGAGCGTCAATGCGCCGCCGTTGAAAATGCCGCCGCCGTTGTTCTCAAAGCCGCCCGTGAGCGTCAGGCCGCTGATGCTCACGATCTTGTTGGCATTGATCGTGAAGAGGCGAAACGCGGGGGCATTGCCGAGCCGCGCGATGCTCAGCACATTCGCGCCCGGCCCGTTGATGGTCAGGTTGGGATGATCGAGCGCGGGCAGCGCCGTCGCCAGACTGATCGTCCCGTTCATGTTGAGATTGATCGTCAATGGCGCGCACGTCGTGATCGCATTGGCTTCCATCACTGCCGCGCGCAGTGTGCAAGCGCCGTTCGTGTCGGCGCACACACCGTTGCCGGGTACGGCGTCGGGCGTATCGTTCAGGCTGTTGACGGTGAACGTCGTCGGACACGGATTGATCGTCAACGTGTAATTCGCCATGCCCGTGCAACCGTTGCTGACGGTCGCCGTGACCGTCAGCGGGAAGCTGCCGGTTTGCGTCGGCGTGCCGCTCAAGCTGCCATTCGCCGCCAGCATGACGCCGTTGGGCAACATGCTCGCCGTGGTGAAATTCGTCGTGCCGCCGCCGCCCGTTTGCGTGAATTGCGCGCTGAACGGCGCATTCACGAGGCCCGTATTGACGGCGGGCGCGGTGACGCTGAGCGTTTGGCAATTGACGGTCAGCGCGAATTCCTGTGTGCCCGCGCAACCGTTGGCGTCGCGCGTTTCAATCAGCAAGCCGCGATTGGTGACAGGTTGCGTGGGCGTGCCGCCGAAGACGCCGTTGGTGAAGCTCAGGCCGTTCGGCAACGCGCCGGTTTGCAGCGTGAAGCTATACGGCGCAACGCCGCCGTCGCTTTCGAGCGTGGCGCTGTAGGGTTGATTGACCGTGCCCGTGGGCAACGCGACGGGCGCGGCGGTCAACGTGGCGCAAGCGGCTTTGACAGCCGCGCGGTGTCGGTTGACCCAACTGCCGCTGCCCAAACTGTCGCTGCCCAAACTGTCGCTGAAGACTGCCGTCAACACGAGCACCGTGAAAATGCCGGTACGTAGAAAAGTGCGTTTCATGATTTCGCTCCTTGTGCGTGACACGATTGATTAGTTGCGTACTCGAATGGTGATGAGTGGGCAGGGGGGCGGCAGTTCGTAGGCATAGACCGCGCCTTGCGCGTCGTTACTGCCTACGCGATGTTTGTCTGCGCCCACGAACAGGAACCGGCCGTGTGCCGCGACGGCGGTGCCGAACCGGTCGCGGGCGGCACCGTCAGCGGCGCTCAGGCGTTCCTGGAATTCCCAGTTCGCGCCGTTGCGCCGGAAGAGTTCGGCTGCGCCTTGCTCCGCCCGTCCGTCAACCGCAGCGCCGTGCGCGCCGACCAGCAGCACGTCGCCGCTCAGACCCACGGCAAAACCGAATTGATCGAAGCCGGTCGTCACGACCGCAGGCGACACTTTGGCTTGTTGCGTCCAATTGCCCGCGCCTTGCGTGAAGACATAAGCCGCTCCGCCTCCGCCGCCGACGAAATTGGCCCCGACCGCCAGATTGACGCCGTCCAGCGCCAGCGCCACGCCGACTTGCGCATTGCTCAGCGGGTCGCCAGCCTGCAAGCGTTGTTGCTGTGTCCACACGCCGCCGCTGCGCGTGAAGAAATAAACCGCGCCGTGAGCATCCAACTGGCGTGGGCCGTCGCCCGGCGCGCCGGCCAGCAAACGGTCGCCGTCCAGCGCCAGCGCGCTGCCGAAATTGGCATTGAAGACGATGCCGTCCACGGTCAATTTCTGTTGCTGCGTCCAGGTCGCGCCGCTGCGTGTGTAAACATAAGCCGCGCCGCGTTGCCCGTTTTGCATCGGCGCGCCCGCGACCAGCGTGTTGCCGCTGAGCGCGAGGCCAAAGCCGAACCGGTCGCCGCTTTGCCCGCCGTCGCCCGCGTTCAGCCGCTGCTGAAACGTCCACGCCGCGCCGTTGCGGACGAAGACATAAACGCCTTTGTTGCCGCCGGAATCGTCGGGCGCGCCGATGGCGATGGTGTCGCCGTCAAGGGCGACGGACTGGCCGAAAAAGCCGCGGGTGTTGGGCGCGGGCGACGGCACGTTGAGCGTCGCCTGTTCGACCCACTGGCCGCCCTGCCGCACGAAGACATAAGCCTCGCCCAGAAAGCCATTGGCCAAATAAGCGCCCACCACCGCCGTCGTGCCGCTGAGGGCGACCGCCACGCCAAAGGCCGCAAAAGCCGCAACGTCGCTCGCCGTCAGTTGCTGCGGCGGCAATGTCGCTTGCCGGGCCGCCCCTTGCCGCTGCCCGCCGGCCAGGGCCGACAGCAGCAACACGAGTAAGCCGGCGGCGCGCACGGCAACAGGAAACGGTGAACGCTCGCTCAAGCGGGTTGTTTTATTCATGGTGATTCCTCCTCGAAACCGTTGGGATGGGCTAGCGCACGCGAATCGAAAGCGGCGGACAACTCGCCGTCCCGCCCGGCACCGCCAGCGCGGGCAAGCCTTGCACCATCCAGTAAAGCGCCTCGTTGGCGGGAAAGGTCGTCGTGTAAACATTGCGCTGTAAGCCGGGCAGAAATTGGGTGGGTTGGGTCTGGTCCGCCGCCCGTGACAGGCGGTTGTGCGGCGTGCCCGCCGCAATGATGAGCGCGCTGCTGGCCGCGTTTTGATAGCCAAAGGTCGCCGTGGCCGTCGCGCCGTTGACCGTCACGCTCTCAACGAAGGGCACGATGTCGGCGACCGTTGGGGGCGCAATACAAGGAGTTGACGAGGGGGCGACAACAACTCCAAAGCCATTGAACAGCCAGACTAGATTGCCGACGGGATAGGTCACGCGAAACGCCCGTTCGTGTAAGCCGGGGTAAAACTGAATCGGTTGTTCGCGGTTGGAGGGCGAGGGCAGGAAGCGATTCTCTCCACCGACGATAATCTGCACGGCATCGGCTTCTTTGCTTTCGTAGCCGAAATAAGCCGTGATCGTACTTGCCGTCGGATCAACATCTATGCAACTGAGAAAGGGCCGGATATTAAATGCGAACGCTGACGTAGCGGGCTTCGACCAGGCGCTGGCAGGCCCTTGGGTGAACAGCAGCCCCGCCAGACACAGGGCCCAAAGCCGGAATTTGCGCTTGATTTGTTTGTTCATAAGGTTCTCCTCTTTTATCCGTTCAATGCGCGCAAGCTGGTCAGGCACACTTGCACGACACCTTCTGCCGTTTCTTTGAAATGCAAGTCGCCGCGTTCGAGGCGGCGGTAAATTTCGCGGCGGCTCACGCCCGCCACTTGCGCGGCGGTTTCAGCGCTGAGCACGACGACTTCCTGTTCGCACAGCGCGCACCAGGCGCGTGCTGGGGCGGCAGGCAACAGCTTGTG
Organism: Acidobacteriota bacterium; assembly: GCA_031418175.1. Lineage (GTDB taxonomy): Bacteria > Acidobacteriota > Blastocatellia > RBC074 > RBC074 > JACPYM01. The sequence goes on from JANOWX010000109.1 coordinate 7,006, forward strand.
CGCGCCGCTGTGCACGACGGTGATTTCGTGCTGTTCAATCGTGATCTCGGTACGTTTCGCCATGCCTTGCCCCGGTTCTGTGGCGGCGTGTTACACTGCGCCGCGCTGTTCCGCTGTTGACGTGCCAGACCCTAGTCCCTCTCGCCGCGCGCCGTCCTGAACGACGGCTGAATTCGCGCTGGTTTCTGGTCTGAAGCAGTTCTGAATCGTTTCTGAATTCGGCGTATGTCCAAACCCCGCAACCACTTTTATGTGTTCGGCCCCTTCCGGCTCGATCTGTCCAATCGGCTGTTATTGCGCGACGGCGAGGTCGTGCCGCTCAAGAAAAAAGCCTACGAGATGCTGCTGGTGCTGGTCGAAAACAACGGTCAGGTGCTGGAGAAGGAAGAACTGCTGCGGCGGCTCTGGCCGGACACCTTCGTCGAAGAGTCGAACCTGACGCATTACATTTACACGCTGCGGCGCGTGCTGGGCGACGAAAAGGACAACCCGCAATTCATCGTTACGATCCCCGGGCGCGGCTACCGTTTTACCGCCCAGGTCAGCGAACACCGCGAAGCCGACGAGCCGCTGGTAATTGAAAAGCATTCGTTCGCCCGCGTCGTCATTACCGAAGAACCGGGAAGCGACGCGCCTTTGATTGAAGCTCCGCCACCTGCGCAGCTTGCGCCCGCTGCGCCCGCGCGGCGTTGGCAAATGTGGGCCGGATTGGCAGCGGCGGGGTTGGCGGCTGTGGGGCTGGCGGTCGTGGGGTTGGCGGCCGTGGGGCTGTATGTTTGGTTCAATCGGACAAGTCCGGCCACGAATAACCCGGCGTCCGCCAAAATCGTGCCCTTCACAGGGTTGGCGGGGCGCGAGAGCACGCCCGCCTTTTCGCCCGATGGCCGGCAAATCGCCTATGCCTGGTGGCCTGAGGAAGCGCCGGGCGCGGACCTTTACGTCAAGCTGATCGGCGCGGGCGAACCGTTGCGGCTGACCAAAACGCCGCAGGATGAATACAGCCCGGCTTGGTCGCCCGACGGCAAGACCCTCGCCTTTCTGCGCGGGCGCGGCGAAACCAGCGAGTTGTTGACCATCCCCGCGCTGGGCGGCGCGGAACGCAAACTCGCCGACATTCAAGCCACCTGGGTCGGCCTTACCTGGACGCCCGATGGCAAAGCGTTGGTCGTGCCGGATGCAGTTTCGAGCGCCGACAAAGAGAGCCTGGCGCTGGTGCAAATCAACCTCGAAAGCGGCGCGCGGCAAACGCTCACCCACCCGCCCGCGCTCGCCAGCGACGACGATCCTTGTTTTGCGCCGGGTTTTGCACACAACGGCAAACAGTTGGCGTTCAAGCGCACCTTCAACCGCGTCAATGGCGAGGTCTTCCTCGCCCAGCCCGACGGCGGACAGCCGCGCCAACTGACCAACCTGGCCGCGCCGTTGCACGGGTTGGCCTGGCTCGCCGATGGCCGCGAACTGATTTGCGCGGCTTACCGCGAAGGCAGCAACAGCCTCTGGCGTGTGCCCGTGAATGGCGCTGCGCCCGTGCTATTGGCGGCGGCGGGCCGCAAAGCCAGGCAACCCGCGCTGGGCGCCAATGGCACGCTCGGCTTTGTCGAGACGCTCGAAGACGCCAACATCTGGCGTTTGGATTTGGACAACCTCAATGCCGCGCCGCGCAAGTTCATCAGTTCCAACCACCCAGACCACAGCCCCGAATTTTCGCCCGACGGCCAGCGCATCGTCTTTTCGTCGGGCCGCTCCGGCCACGATGAAATCTGGGTGTGCCAGCGCGACGGGGGCAATCCGGTGCAGTTGACCCACTTCGACGGCCTCGC
>JANOWX010000110.1:0-7871 GCA_031418175.1 Acidobacteriota bacterium
CGCCGCCCGGTGAACGAGGCCGTTAGGCGGACAAGGCTGTGACATACGAGTTCCTGGCAATTCTGATCGGCGGTATCGAATATCGCTGAGCTTTGGGGCAGCCTGAAAGATAAAGCTGAAGTAATCGCAGGACATGGCCTATCAGATGTGTGAGTTTGGGATAAAGGACCCAACGGTTACGCGCTGATTCTTGGTGAAGACATTTCAAAAAAAAATATATAGGAGGGAAATTTATGCTGCGAATCGTCTTGGGCGTCATTGCCGGATTTTTTGCCTGGGTCATAGTTTGGTTCGGAAGCGAGAAGGTTCTTTCGGCCATTTGGCCGGAGTGGTTCGGTGCGCAACAACGCGCGTTTGAAGCAGCCCTTACCAATGGCGGTCAGTTCAATCCAGACACGAAGTTTCTTCTCACGCATATTGTTTGCGGTTCAATCGCTTCGATAATAGCCGGTTTTCTGGCCGCGTTGATTGCCGGTGAAAACAAACGCGCGCCGCTGTTCCTCGGCTTTCTGCTGTTGGCCTTTGGTTTACTGAAAGCGGTTTTGTCCTGGCAGTATGTTCCTATTTGGTACCACGTTATGTTTACGGCGCTGCTGATTCCAATGGCGATGCTGGGCGGTAAACTGAAAACCACCACTTAGGCAGCGCACGAAGGAAGAAAGGTCAAATCTATGTTGGAGCCGCTCGTCATCTTTATCTTGCAGTTCCTGTGGTTTCTCTTCGCCTGGTCGCTCATCGCCTATTTCGTATTGTGGCCGTGGTCGGCGCGGCTCTCGCCCACGGCAAGACTAAGCGTCTGGGTCGCGCCAGAGATGTTCCGCGTTCTGGGGGCCGGACTTCTGGTTCCCAACTTGTCGCCGGGTATGCCCATAGAGTTCGCAGCGTCCACCGCCATCGGCGATGCTCTCACGGCATTTCTCGCGGCGTTTGCATTCATCGGGCTGAGGCGTGAGTGGCGTGTTGGCCGGGGTCTGGCATGGGCTTGCACCGTTATCGGCTCCCTCGACTTGCTGGTTGCGTTCCCTCACGCTGCTGCGACGGGAGCCATCTCACACCTGGCGGCCCAGTGGTACGTTCCGGTCTTTGCCGGCCCCCCGCTGGTAATCTGTCACGTAGCGTGCTTCATCTTGCTCGTCCGCGACCGTCGTTCTTCGTGTCGTTCTTCGTAACAGGGGGAAAGCAATGGCAAACACTGATTCTTGCGTAACAATCCACATGGTGGCGAGCCTCGACGGATTCATCGCGCGCAAGGACGGGCGCGTTGATTGGATGGAGACGGCAGACGAGTTCGCAGGCGGAGACACGATGGATCCAGAATTCGTCGCGGCGTTCCTCAAGACGATTGACTGTTACGTCATGGGATCGCGCAGCTACGAAACCGCGTTGGGTTTTGAAGCCAAAGGGTTGGGCTGGGCGTATGGCGACAAACCCACTTTCGTCCTCACGCACCGCGAGTTGGCGCGCACGCGGGATACGGTTGAGTTTTACGCAGGCGACCTCGCGCAGTTCGTGAATGAGCGTTTGCGCCCGACGTTCCGTTCGATCTGGTTTGTAGGCGGCGGTGTCGTCTCCGCCGAATGCCTTCGCCTCAAGCTTGCTGACGAAGTTCGTTATTCGATCCTGCCGATCTTGATTGGTGACGGCATTCCATTTTTCGACAAGCTCGACAGCGACATCGCTCTGCATCTGGCGGAGGTCAAAGCTTACCAGAGCGGCATGGTGGCGCTTCGTTACGAGGTGCGAAGATAGGAAGAAGTAGGAGGCGTATCACGAATGAGAAAAATCATCTGCTTGTCATTAATCAGTGGGCTGGCATTGCTAGCGGTTTTCACGCAACCCAATCGCTTCACCGCTGACGCCACGCAAAAATCGCTGGCTGAACAAGTCATGATTCGCCGCGACTCGTTCGGCATTCCGCACATTCTCGCCGAGACCGAAGAGGCGGCGGCTTACGGCTTCGGTTACGCGCAGGCCGAAGATCATTGCGTGCAAATCGCGCAAGGTTTCGTAGGCGCGCGCGGTGAGTCGGCAAAATACTTCGGGCAATCTGCGGAAGGCGATTTCCTGAACAAGCAATTTGATAACTTGGGCGCGTGCCAAAAGAACTTCGCGCAACTCGATCCGCTGTTGCAGAAAATGTTTCGCGCTTATGCGGCGGGCGTGAATCGTTATGTCGAACAGCATCGCAACGAATTACCCGCGTGGATTCCGACGTTCAACGAGATTGACGTGCTGGCGAACATTCACGAAGGCGCGATCAATTCATCCGCTGGCGTAGCGCGTCGCTTGGCAGCCAAATACGAAAACAAGCCGCTGCCGCAAATCGGTTTGTTGCAGGATGAATTCGCGGCTGATGTCGAAGCCGCAGGTTCGAACGCTTTTGCCATCGGCCCGTCGCGTTCGGTGTCGGGTAAGGCGATGTTGCTGGGCAATCCGCATCTGAACTGGTCTTCGCACTATTGGGAAGCACACGTGACCGTGCCGGGCAAGGTGAATTTCTTCGGCTCGACACTGCCGGGCTTGCCCGTGTTGCGTGCTGGGTTCAACGAACATCTGGGCTTCGTGCAAACCAACAACGCGCCTGATATGGCCGATGTTTATGCGTTGAAACTCGACGCGGCGAATGCGGAGCAATACATCTTTGACGGCAAGCCGATGCCGCTCACCAAACGCGAAGTGAGCGTCGAAATCAAAAACGCAGACGGTACGTTGCGCACCGAAAAGCGCACGTTTGAATACTCGCATCTCGGCCCGATCATTTATCGCAACCAGACGCAGGCTTTCGCTTATCGTTCGACGCAGCTTGATTCTTATCGCCACTTCGAGGGCTTTTATCGTTTGAGCAAAGCGCGCAACCTCGGCGAATGGATGGCGGTGATGAAGCGGAACTTGCTGAACTATTCCAACTTCACGTATGCCGACGCCGCCGGAAACATTTTGTATTTCTGGAATGCGCAACTGCCCAAGCGCGTGGACGACGGCACGAGCTACGAATTGGATGTGCCCGCAGAGACGAGCAAGTATGTTTGGCAGGCGTTGCATCCGATTACTGATTTTCCGCAGTTGTTGAATCCGCGCGGTGGGTATACGCAAAACTGCAACAATCCGCCGTGGTGGCCTTCGTTGCGCGACCCGCTGAATGAAAGCAAATATCCATCGTATTTCGAGCGCGGCGAGTTGGGGCTGCGTCCGCAAATGGCGCTGGAGATGTTGGAAAGCCAGCCGAAATTTTCCCTCGAAGACGTGAAGCGGCTGAAATTTAATACGAAGATTTTGATTGCTGACCGCCTGAAACCAGACTTAATCAAAGCCCTCAAGGCCATACCGAATCCTGCGCCGGAATTGTTGGAAGGTCTGGCGATAATAGCGGCGTGGGATAACACCGCCTCCGCTGAAAATCGTGGGGGCATCTTGTTTCAGCGTTTCGCCAACACCTATTTCGATTCCATCAAACAACCGTATGCCATTCCGTGGGACGCGAAAAATCCTGCGCGGACCCCCACGGGCATTGCTGATACAGCTTTGGCCGTCAAACATTTTGCCGAGGCCCTGAAATGGACAGGGGAAAATTTCGGACGCGTAGCTGTCGTTTGGGGTGACATACATCGTTATCGGTTTAAGGACGTGGATTTGCCTGCCGATGGTGCGCCCGGCGCCTATGGCGCTTTTCGCGTGATGGCCTACAGGCAAATGCCCGATGGCAAGCGCGTCGCGGGCTGGGTCGGCGACAATCAACCGCTCGCGGGCTTCGGCGATGCGTGGGTGCTGGCCGTCGAATTCGCCCAGCCGGTCAAGGCCTATTCGATTTTGGCCTACGGGCAAACGACTGACTCGAATTCGCCGCACAGCCGCGATCAGATTGCGCTTTACGCGAAACATCAGTATAAGAAAATCTGGTTCAGCGAGGCTGAGATCAAAGCGAATTTGGAACGCGCGTATCGGCCCTGACGGGCGCTTTCACTGACAACCTGCTTGCGAGCAGAATCAAAAGGAGAGATTCAATGTTGTTTACCCGCCGCTCATTCCTGGCGACATCCTTATTGGCTTGGCCGGCGACGGCGCTCAATTACGAACCGGAACAGCACTGGCCGTGCTTTCGAGGCGAGGGCGCGCGCGGCATCGCTGAGGGCTTTCCGACACGCGCCACCTGGAACGTAGACCCGGCAGCGGGCCCAACGGCGGGTAAAGACGGCGGCGTCTTGTGGCGCAGCGAAATTCCGGGCCTGGGCCATGCCAGCCCGATCATCTGGAAAGACCGGATTTATCTTGCGACAGCCGTACCCAAAGAAGGCAAGCCCTCACTGCGCATCGGCTATTACGGCGATGTCGGCCCGGCCAAAGACAATGACGAACAGCGTTGGCTGATCATGTGTTTGGACAAAAAGTCCGGCAAGACAAAGTGGGAGCAAACCATTCGCACCGCCAAACCCGCGACGGTGCGGCACGAAAAGGCTTCGCACGCCAACACGACGCTCGTGACCGACGGCAAACACCTGATCGGATTCTTTGGCGCGGACGGCCTTTATTGCCTGGATCTCAAAGGCAAGCTGCTTTGGCAAAAAGACCTCGGCCCGATCAACGTCGCCTGGCGCAGCATCGCCTGGGGCTACAGCAGTTCGCCGGCGCTATACAAAGACCGCATCGTGCTGCTGTGCGACGATCCCAAAGACCCGTTTGTCGCGGCCTTCAATTTGGCCGATGGGAAAGAACTCTGGCGCACCGCGCGCAAAGGGGCATGCGAAAACAGTTGGGGGACGCCGCTGATTCACGCTGATGAGAAGGCTGGCGGCGCGCGCACGCAAGTCGTCACGAATGGTTATCCGTACATCGTTTCTTACGACCTGGAAACGGGCAAAGAACTCTGGCGCTTGCGCGGCGGCGGCGACATTCCGATCCCGACGCCCTTTGTGGCCGATGGCTTGATCGTGCTGTCCAACGCGCACGGCGGCAAGTCGCCGCTCTTGGTCGTGCGCCCCAACGCGCAAGGCGACATCTCGCTGACCGAGGGCGCGACCAGCAACGATGCCGTGGTTTGGAGCGCACCCAATGGCGGTTCGTATATTTCCACGCCGGTGGTGTATGGCGGTTATATCTACCTCGCCAACCACAACGGCGTGCTGCGCTGCTTTGATTTCAAGACGGGCGAGAAGCTGTACGAAGAGCGGTTGGGCACGGACGCCTCGTGTTCGGCCTCGCTGGTCGCGGCGGACGGCAAGATTTATTGCCCGACCGAACAAGGCGTCGTCAACGTCATCAAGGCGGGCCCCAAGTTTGAAGTGCTGGCTAAAAACGACATGGGCGAACCGTGTTTGGCAACGCCCGCGATTTCGCAAGGCGTGCTGTATTTCCGCACGTCGGCCAGCCTGATCGCGATCAAGTAGAACAACCGAAAGGAATACCGGGATGACAACTCGAATGCTGCAACTGATGCTTCTATTTTTGTTGGTGCTGACTCCCTCCGCTGGCGCGCAAACGTCCAACAGCAATTCCAAATCGTCAGACGATATTGTTTCGACGCGTGAAATGGAGCGGATCAATTGGATGGAATTCAAAGAAGTCGTCCCGTCCAAAATCAATACGGTGTTGCTGCCTACCGGCACACTCGAACCGCACGGCGTCGTCAACAACGGCGCAGACAACACGGCTCCGTTTGCCATCGCCCGACATATCGCTAAACGTGTGAATGCAATGATTGCGCCGACGTTACCGTATGGCATCACGGGCAGCTTGGGAGCATATCCAGGCGCATTTACGATTTCGGAAGAGGCCTATCGTCCGTTCGTCAAACAACTGCTCGAAGGCTTAGCCAAAAACGAATTCCGCAATATCATCATCGTCAATGGACACGGCGGCCCACAGATAACGGTGTTGCAATCCATCGCGGCTGAGGTTTCCAAAGACTGCAAAGTACGCATCCTCGTCGTCAATTGGTTCCGCTACTGTTCCGATATTACGAAAGAAGTGTTTGGTGTGGGCGGCGGTCATGCCGACTGGTTTGAAACGGCTATCATTCAAGCCATTGATTCAAGTTTGGTTCACGCTGAGCGATACAAAGACGAATTAACTACGCCACGCCCCGAACCGGAGACTTGGGCAGCCTATCCGTTTCCTTCTTCAATTATTCTCGATGCTGCTGGGCGGAGCTACCCGAAATTCGATCAGAAAAAAGCCGACGAATTCTTTGCGAAGGTAACTGACAAGGTCGCTAGACTGATTCAGGAGATCATTCGCAAATGGGATTTGGCGGGAGTCTAAGTTTGAAGTGCTGGCGAAAAACGAACTGGGCGAACCGTGTTTGGCGACACCCGCGATTTCGCAAGGTGTGCTGTATTTCCGCACGTCGGCAAGCTTGCTGGCGATTAAATGAAAATTGAAATAAGCAAGCTTGGCGCACCGCAGGGTCTATTCATTCTCGCCGGTATCCTGAAACAGGCCCGCCAGTCGGTACGAGAATTTCACAGGATTCACAGGATTTTCAGGATTGACAGGAATAGGATGAGGAAGAAGCACTGCTAAACCTTGCTACCATCCTGTTCATCCTAAAAATCCTGTGAATCCTGTGAAATTCCGCTTCCGCCTTTCGAGAATGAATAGACCCTGGGCGCACCGGTACAGCAGCGCGCGCGACTTTTTCCAATGTTGTATGCTCTGATTTGGCCGCGCACCGGCAGAGATGATTGAAGCCCTGAAGCACTTGCTCAAGGCCGGGCGCATAATGCTGAAACAGCGCAAGCAGTATGGGTTTCTGAATTGCAACGACCACCTGCAAGCGAGTAAAAAAAATGCTTAGTTCACTTGACCCCGAATTCGTTTTTAGCGCCGTCAACGCCGCCCTCAGCGAAGACCTGGGCCGCGGCGACCTTACGACGCGCGCGACCGTGCGCTCCGGCATCATGGCGCGCGGCAACTTTCTGGCGAAACAGGACATGGTGTTGGCCGGGCTGGAAGTGGCTGACGCCGTTTTCACCAGCTTCAACCCGCACTTCCAAATCGAATCCACGGCCAGCGACGGCGAAGAGGTCAAGGCGGGCCGCGTCTTTGCCCGCGTCGCCGGCGAGGCGCAAATGTTGCTGACGGCCGAACGCACGGCGCTCAACTTTCTGCAACGGCTGTCCGGTATCGCCACCGTCACGCGCCTATACGTCAACGCCATCGCGGGCACACAGGCCAAGATCGTAGACACGCGCAAGACGACGCCCGGTTTGCGCATGCTCGAAAAATACGCTGTGACCTGTGGCGGCGGCCACAATCACCGCCTGGGCCTGGACGACGGCGTGCTGATCAAAGACAACCACATCGCGCTGGCCGGCAGCGTGACCGAAGCCGTGCGCCGCGCCCGCGAAGCCGCCGGCCACCTGCACAAAATCGAAGTCGAAGTCGCCACGCACGACCAATTGCGCGAAGCCTTGCAGGCCAAAGCCGACATCGTGATGCTCGACAACATGACGCCCGACCAGGTGCGCCAGGCCGTCGCCATCATCAATGAACACGAACCCGGCTTTGACGTAAATGGCCGCCGCACGCTGACCGAAGCCTCCGGCGGCATCACGCTGGCGAATGTGCGCGCTTACGCCGAAGCGGGTGTGGATTTGATTTCGATTGGCGCGCTGACACATTCGGCGCCTGCCGTGGACATCAGCTTCAAAATCAAAGTGGCCTGAAATCAAGAGGCAAAATCGGAACGACAGGAATTTGTGTGGGTTTGAAAGAAAGATATTGCGGCTCCGCCGCCAGATGTGCGGAACGTATTTGACCAAACCCACAAAAGGCGGCAAATCCGCGCAGCACCGGGGCGAACCACCAACATTAAACTAGCGCCCCAAAAGCAAAAAGCAAAAGGCGGCACAGCTGCTTCACACTTTTTATTTTTT
>JANOWX010000111.1:0-4229 GCA_031418175.1 Acidobacteriota bacterium
CGCACGCACACGCGGGATGAGTTACAGCCTGTTCAACCTGAATGCCTTGCTGACCGTGGCGGCCATTGGCGAAAAGGTGGGCGTGGATTTGTGGGCCTATCAAACAAAGGACGGGCGCGGTGTGCGCGTCGCTTTGGCTTACCTCGCGCCCTTTGTGTTCGGCGAAAAAGCCTGGCCGCACAAACAAATTATCAAGTGGTCGCCCGAAGAGTATTACGCACTGCTGCGGAAAGCGGCGGGCCGAATCAAGGATGAACGCATGCACACGTTGTTGGCCAAAGTGCCTGGGGCGAGTCCGGCGGAGCGCGTCTGGCTGCTTGACCGATAAACCCGCGCGTCGGCTGAAAGCCAGCATCAGCCAAGTTAGCGAAACGGTTCCACCCGCATAATGTCGCTGTTGGATGGATTCATCCGCACGCACAACAGATGTTTCAGATCGGGCGACAGCGAAAACGGCCCGCTGCCAACGGGCGCGAGCGGTTCGGGGTATTTGGCAATCAGGCGGTCAGGTTCAACCGAACCGAAGCGATGAAAGTAGATGGCCTGTGCGTCAAACGAAGTTTTGTCGCTGCCCAGGTAATAAATGCCGGTGGGCGTCAGCGCCCAGCAACTGGTGCAACTCGGCAGCAGGCCATCCAGTACGCGCGTCATCTCGCCGGTGTCGGTGCGCGCCTGCCAGAGCGTGGCGTCGTTCGGGTCGCGTTTGAAGAAAAGCAGCTTGCCGTCTTGCGCAAGACCGAGCGAGAAACCGCCGGTCTTGACTACCTCAATTGTCGGCGGGGCCGCCGAGCCGCCGCTGGCGGGAATTTTGAAGATGCTTTTGGTGCTGCCCGCATAAATCCACGCGCCATCCGGGGCGAAGATCGGATGCACGCCATTCACGCCCAGCGCGCGCGTTTCCCAACGGCCCGGCGCGGCTTCACTCGTCAGAGCGCGCGCCAAATAAATTTCGCCCGACTTTGAATTATGAAAGACGATCTGCTGGCCATCGGGCGACCAGTGACCGACCGATGGGTAGAGCGTGCTTTGGGTAAGCTGCACAGAGTTATTGCCTTCGGCGTCGCTGACCCACAGATGTTCCTCGCCGTTGCGGTCAGAGCGGAAGCAGATGCGGTTGCCATCCGGCGCGTACTGCGGCGAAGCATCCTGCGCCGATGAAGCCAGCAAGCGCTGCCAGCTTTTCGCCTGCAAATCCAAACGCCAGATATTGCGATCCTGCTGCTGCATCGCATAGACCAGCCGGGGGGCATTCCGCGCCAACGAGAGTTCGATGGGGAAAGCGCCGAAAATTTCGATGCGTTCCGGTTCGGCGTTGGCGCCGCTGGCATTGATGCGCAAGCGCCAGAGCCGGAATTCGCCGTTGCGGTCAGACGCGAAGACGATGCCGCTGCCATCGCCCAGCCAGGCGTGGCTGCTGATTTGTTTGTTCGCGGCGGTCAGCGGGCGCGGCTCACCGCCCGTCACCGGGATTGCATAAAGTTCCTGCTGCGCGCGCTGCATATGCCGGATGAAGGTGATGGATTGGCCGTCCGGCGCAAAGCGCGGGTCTAAATCGCCCCCCACCATTTCCGCAGGCTTGGTCAACGGCCGCTGTTCGCCCGTCGCCAAATTGACCAGAAACAAGCCATTCGGTTTGTTCGGCGCGGTCGAATGCGAAACGGCCAGCCATTGCCCGTCGGGCGACCAGTCGAGCAAGCGGTATTGAAAGCCGTAGTTGGGCGGCGTGAAGCGTGTGACGAGCCGTTCCGTCGCTTCCGCTGAATCGTTGCGCAACGAACTAATCAGGACTTCGGTGGCCGCTTTGCCGATGCGCAAATAGGCGAGCGCCTGCCCATCCGGCGCCCAGACGGGACTGCTGTAATGGCCCTCAGCCTTGGCGATACTCAGCGCAGTGTTGGCCCCTTCCGTTTGCACCCGCAATTCGGGCGCAAGGCCGTCTTCCTGTTCCCACAAAAACGCGACCCGTTGGCCGTCAGGCGAAAGCGCGGGCTGCGACTCTTTGCCCGCCAAGCTGGTCAGGGAAGTGACGCGAAAGACCGCCTCGGCCTCACGCGGCTGACGCTGCCAGAAAAACCAGCCGAGTAAGAGCAACGTAATTGGGAGCAACAGCAGCAGCCCCAGGCGTGGGGCGTATGAACGGGTTACCGTTTGAACTGCAGGTTGGGCAACCAGCAGCTTATCAAGCAGCGGGTCAAGCAGTGGGTCATGCAGCGGGTCATGCAGCGGGACAGCCGCCAACTCCTCGGTCGCAAGCTGCGCCGTTTTAGCCGAGCTATCTCCGTTACCGGTGGGTGAGTGCGGCTCCTCCAATTCAACCGGGCCCACCAAACGGTAGCCGCGTCCGGGGAAAGTTTCGATGTACGCCGACATCCCGCGTTCGGCCCCGAGCGCGCGCCGCACCATCGCAATGTTCTGGGTGAGGTTGGCTTCCTCGACCACGCGGTCAGGCCAGATGGTTTGTAATAACTCTTCTTTGGGGACGACCTGCCCCGCATTTTCGGTTAATACCAACAGGGTCTCGACGGCTTTGCGCGTGATGGTCACCGGCTGTCCGTCGCGCAGCAACACTTTGGCCGTGGCATCAAGACAAAAGGCGTCGAATCTGTAAAGCCGATGTGGATTCAATAGTTTACCCTGCGATTTTAGATTTCTGTTGGAAAGATTTCAGACGTGGCTCCTTGCTGAAAACTCAGCGCCATCATATTAAGCTCAGCATCCTGACCCGGCAAGACGGGCCGGGAATCTTCAGCCAAATGAATAAAAAAATTGCTTTGCTGGCTTAACTGGGAAAATAACTAAAACTCGCTGTTGTCTGTCCAAATTGGCCTGACTGAGGGGGAAAACTTCAAACTAATTTGGCCTGCCACGTTTAAGATCACTTGAGAGGTTGTTATGAAGAATTTGCTTTGTCTTTTTGTTGTGCTGCTTGGTTTGGCAGCCGTTGCGTCGGCCCAAACGAATCGCGGCGCCATCAGCGGCACGGTCACCGATAAAAACGGCGGTGTGATTCCGGGCGCGACTGTCATCATTACGAATGTCGGCACCAATCAATCACAAAAGCTGACGACTTCCGCCGAAGGCTCGTATGCCGCGCTGTCGCTCGATCCTGTCACTTATAGCATCACGGTCGAAGCCACTGGTTTCAAGAAAACCGCCGTGAATAACATCAAAGTTGACACCGCCGCCACCGCCACCGTGAACGTGGCGCTCGAAGTGGGCGGCTCGAGCGATACCGTCACCGTGACGGCGGAAGGCGCGTTGCTCAATACGGAGTCCGGCACGACCGCCGCGACCATCAGCGAACGCATGCTGCAAGACTTGCCGCTCGCCAACCGCAGCGTGCTTGATCTGGCGTTGACCGCCGCCAACGTTTCGGGCGACGCGGGCAGCGAAGACGCCGAAGTGACTTCGGGCCAACCGGTCCCCGGTTTCAATTTGAATTTGAACGGCGGACGCTCAGGCAGTTCGGCGATGCTGGCCGATGGCGTTAACAACACCGGCGTCGGCATCGCGCGCACGGTCGTGAGCTTCACGCCCGAAACTGTGCAGGAATTTACGGTGCAAACTTCGGCGTATTCGGCGGAGTACGGCCAAACCGGCGGCGGCGTCATCAACGTGACCACCAAGTCAGGCACGAATCGCTTTAACGGCACGGCGCTGTGGTATCACCGCAATCCGGCAACGAATGCGGCGGTCTTCAGAACCGGACGCGGGCCGCGCCCGTCGCTGAGCTTGCGTTACAATCAGGTTTCGTTGTCGGGCGGCGGGCCGGTAGTGATTCCGAAACTTTACGACGGACGCGACAAGACGTTTTTCTTTTTCGCTTACGAACCGCGCTATCGCCGCGATTTCGTAACCGTCTCGACCTTGCTGCCCAGCGAAGCCGAACGCGCGGGCGATTTCTCGAACCTGCGCCGGACGTCGAGCGGCTGGCTGCCTGAGAATGTCGCCGCGCAATTCAACACGCCTTCGGTCGGCCCCACGACGATCTATCAACAGTTCAATCGCGATGCGGCGGGCAAGCTGACGCCGATCACACTGGCAACCGGACAGGTCTATCAGGCTTTCGCGGGCAATCGGCTTCCGGCGAACTGGATTGATCCGACTTCGCAAAAGATTCTGGCATTCATGCCCAAAGCCGGCGATTACTTTATTGACGATGCGGGGCTGGTCAGAAACTTCATCGTCAATCGTTTCGTGCAACAGGACGAAACGCGCTACACGACGCG
>JANOWX010000112.1:0-9864 GCA_031418175.1 Acidobacteriota bacterium
CCGCCGCCGCCGGGAGGCCCGCCGCCCGGATTACTCGTGCCGCTGCGATAACTGATGTTCAAACCGTCGGTGCGGAAGGTGCTGTAAACGTATTCCAGCCCCTTCTGATCGTTTTCTGAAAGCGCGAATTGAAAATCTTCCTGAATCGTCTTGCGCAGTTTGGCGAGGTTCGCGGCATAGGCCTTTTCATCCGCCGGTGTCTGGCTGAAATAATCGAGGATGTCGCTGAGCGCGGATTTCGGCGTCACCGCATTTTCTTTCGGCAACGGACGGCTCAGCAGCAACGCCAGAAATTGCACGCGATCGGGCGCGTGGTGAAAGACGGCCTTATACAGCAGGTGCTGCAAGACGGCCTGACGGCGAATGTCCATGATGAAGACGATCTTCGGACGGATTTTGGCGATGTAGGTGAAGTTCTGTTCCGGCCCGACACCCAGATAGGCGCCGCCGCTGGCGCCCAGTTGTTTGAGCTTATCCACCACGGTCAGATAGGCGGTCTCGTTCGAGGTGAAATTGTCAGAGCGAAAGAATCCGCCCTCTTCAGACAATTCACGGCTCAAGCGCGCGAACTCGGCGGCGGTCAGGCTTTCAGGTTGACTGGCGGGTTGTTTGGCGGGCGCGGCGGCCGTCTGGGCAAAGCTCAAGGAGGCTGGGCTGAGCAGGAACAGTAAGAGCAAGAGCCGCTGCAATGAAATTTGTATGTGCAGCTTGACTTGGTTCTGGTGGGCTTGGATAGAAATCATCATCGGCTCCTCTTTTGAATGTTGCGTTGATGGCGCAAACAGGGAATCGGAAGGCTGCGCCGCTTCTTTTTCAGCAGGCAAGGACGCCTGCGCTCCCAAGGGTCATGCCTGCAAATCGCTCAGGTATTCCAGCTTGCCCGTGCTGTCGCCGATCTTTTCGGGCCGCGCGCCCAGGCAAGCCAACAACGACAGATACAAATTCGTCATCGGCTTGCCGGGCTTATAGGCGATGTGGCGGCCCGGCTTCAGTTGGCCGCCGCCGCGTCCGGCCAGCAACACGGGCAGGTCTTCGTGATTGTGGCGGTTGCCGTCGCTGATGCCCGCGCCGTAAACGATCATCACGTTGTCGAGCAGCGTGCCGTCGCCTTCTTTAGTGGCCTTCAGCTTTTGCAAATACGCGGCGAACATTTGCACGTGGTAGGCATTGATCTGTGCGACCTTTTCGATCCAGCCGGCGTTGTTGCGGTGGTGTGTCAGCGGATGATGCGGGTCGCGGTGGCCGAGTTCCGCATAGACGCGCCCGCTGCCTTCGCGCGCGAACATCAGCGTCGAAATACGCGTCAGGTCGGTCTGAAAGGCGAGCATCTGCAAATCGCACATCAACGTGACGTAGTCGGTAAACGTGGTCGGAATGCCCGCCGGTTTCTCGATGCCGGGGTTGAGCTCGCGCTGCTCTGTGGCGGCGGCGGCGATGCGCTGCTCGATTTCGCGGATGGCGTAAAGATATTCATCCAGCTTGCGCCGGTCGTTCGCGCCCAAGGTGGCGGCCAGTTTTTGCGTGTCGCTTTGCACGAGGTCGAGAATGCTTTTGCGATATTCGGCGCGGCGCGCGCGCACTTCGGGCGCCAGACTCAAATCAGCGGTGCCAAAGAGGCGTTCAAAAACGAGGCGCGGATTGACTTCGGGGGGATTGGGCGTGGTCGGCGTGCGCCACGAGATGCTGTTCGTATAAGCGCAGCTATAACCCGAATCGCAATTGCCCACGGTGCGCGAGTCTTCGCAACCGAGTTCGAGCGAGGCGAAGCGCGTCTGTTTGCCGATGAGTTGCGCGCCCACCTGATCGGCCGAAATGCCTGCTTGAATGTCGGCTCCGGCGGTCTTTTTGCAATGCACGCCGCTTAAATATGCAGCCCCCGCGCGCCCGTGATCGCCCGGCCCATCGCCCAGCGCATTGCCGTTGTGATCGTCGAGGCCCGACAGCACGAAGAAATCTTCGCGCAAGGCTTCGAGCGGTTTGAGGATGCGCGTGAACTCATAGTCCTTGCCCGTTTGCGCGGGCTTCCACCAGTTAATGTTGACCATGCCGTTCGGCACATAGAGAAACGCCAGCCGCACGGGCGCTTTGGTTTGCGCGCTGAGCGCGGGCGTCATTGCGTCGAGCATGGGCAACGCGATGGCGGTGCCCATGCCTTTCAGAAAAGTGCGGCGGGGCAGGTGTTTGCGTGTGATCAGCATCAATGGTTCCTCGCGCTCATTCTGTTAGAAGGGTTGGAAGTTGGAAGGTGGAAGCTAGCGTGTCCGAATCACTCTTCGTAAATAATTTCCAGACTCTTCAAAATATCATCAACTTTCGTCCCTCTACCTTTTACTTCAATCATTTTATCCAGGTGGAGGCTCGCTGTGTACTTAGTGCCAGGTAACGCCCCGGCGCCAGAAATCCTAATCGAAGGCTTTACAAATTTATCTTTCTCGGTTGGGTGAGGGCTTAAAGCCCGGCCTGTTCTAGTATCTGTATTCAGGTCGTATATGTATATCTTGTACGTTTGAGGCTCAGCGTCCTTTATAACAGTCTTACCTGAGGCTTCTTCAATTTTTGTTAGTGCCGGGCTGGCTTCAAATTCCGGGCACTGCGAAGACTCTAAAGGAAGATACTCTTGCGGGATGTCGGCGAAATTTACCGGGATAACTTGCCGGACATCGTCACAGTGTCTTTGGATAACAAAAATAGCTTTGGCTTTGGCAAGCGCAGTTAGATAGTTAATCTTTTGATTTACATAGGAAGCATAAGTGGCATGGTCAATGATGCTGTGAAAATACTCCTGAACCCCGCCGTCTTCGCGGATAAAAGAGCCGAGGATCCTGTTGCCCAGGCTGTTGACACCTGTATAGAGGACCGGGATGTCGTCGTATGACAACAACTCGCTTGGCTCACCAACTATTAGTGGTAAATCAGTGTTATGGGAATTTGTGTTTTTAACTTGCCACATATCAAACCAAAGCGGTTATCTCAACCACTTCTACGTGGGATAAACTAAAGCCGTCTGCCTTCAGAAGAGTGTGGTGGGCTGGGTTTTTATTAGTCCTTGTATCCCATACCCGTCCTGCTTGCTCAAGTAATCTAAAGCGGCAGTAATATCTCGGAAAGCCCAATGGCGACGTGCTTACAATCATTTTGTATTTGTTTACAACCTTGGCTTCCTCCTTCTCTGACACCAGATCAATTGATACGCCTCTGTACTTACAATGATCTATGCACTTCTTCAGTTCTCGTGGGAGAGACCTTTCATGATGCGACTTGAAATCCTGATCTGTAATTTGGTTACCTTCAACCATTCGGGCGAAACATTTTCCGGCAAATTCCTGGTTGCTGCCTTCTTGCAACAAACAATCGCACCCTTCTTCAATACCGTCGTGCAGGCTGGCAAATGTCAATGTCATAAGGCTTGCGTCAATTATGCGGTTGATCTCGCACAGCCAACGCCGAAGCTGGCTGCATTGCTATGGCACAAAACGGAATCTAGCATAGATATTGGCACTGGTCACATTTTTGCCCGCCGCCGCTGGAACGGCAAGCTGTTCGCAATCTCCCACACCAGCGCGGAGAATTTGTAATCCTTGGTCGCGACGTTGGCGGCGATCTGCCGCACCGCCGGTTTGTCATAACGTTCCAAGCCGCGTCCCAGCGCATAGGTCAACAGCTTCTCGGTCAAGCAGCGCGCAAAGGCGTCGCGGTCAGCCAGCAACAGCGTGCGCAACTGCTCCGGCCCATTGAACGTGCGCCCGTCCGGCAGCACGCCCGAATCGTCAACCGGGAATTTGCCGTCCATAGTGCGCCACGCACCGATGGCGTTGAATTTTTCGAGGCCGAAGCCGAGCGGATCCATGCGCGCGTGGCAGGCCGCGCAGGTCGTGTTCTTGCGATGCTCTTCCAATTGCTGGCGCAACGAAACAGATTTGCCGATCTTGGCGTCGTCCAGGTTGGGCACATCGGCGGGCGGCGGCGGCGGCGGCGCGTTCAGGATGTTTTCCAAAATCCATTTACCGCGCAACACCGGCGACGTGCGTGTGGTGTATGACGACACGGTCAACACGCTGGCGTGCGTCAGAATGCCGCCGCGTTCGGGTTTGTCAGCCAGCGACACGCGCCGGAATTCGGGGCCTTTGACGCCGGGCACGCCGTAAAACCGCGCGAGCCGTTCGTTCAGGTACGAATACTTGCCGTCAATGAAATCCACAATGCTGCGGTCGTCACGCACGAGGTTGGCAAAAAACAGTTCGGTCTCGCGGCGGATCGAAAGGCGCAGGTATTCGTCGAATTGCGGAAACTTTTCGCGGTCGGGTTCCAGCGACTCCAGCTTGCGCAACTCAAGCCACTGGCCGCCGAAATTCTCGACCAGCGCGCGCGCCTTGTCGTCTTTGAGCATGCGTGTGAGTTGCGCTTGTAAGACGGCGGGCTGGCGCAACGTGCCGCGTGCGGCGGCGCGCCGCAATTCGTCATCGGGCATGCTCGACCACAAGAAATACGCCAAGCGCGTCGCCAGTTCATATTGATTGAGCGGCTGACCTGCGGCAGCGGCCCCGGCGCGCCCCGTCTCTGTACGCACTGACTGCGGCGCGTCCGGCCCATCTTTTTCAAGGCGGAAAAGAAAATGCGGCGAGACGAGCATGGCTTGCAGGGCCAAGCAAAGGCCTTCTTCAAACGCATCGCCTTTGCCGCGTGCCAACGCCACCAGACCGGTGAACTGTTTGATCTCGGCCTGCGTCACCGGACGGCGAAACGCGCGCGGCGCGACGTGGGACAGGATGCTGGCCGCGCATTCGTCGCGGTGTGCGCCCGCCGCGTGCCCGCAGACAAAAATCTTCTGGCGGCTGTCCGTCGTGGGGCCGAGCGTTTGATTGTAGGGGCCGCCGATGTCCGCGCGCGTCACCCGCACCGTGTTGACGGGCGCGCGGTCTTTCAAACGATCTTCAAAGGCCTTGCGGCGGTGCGCGTTGACATCCGCCGGGACATCCGCGCGTTCTTTGAATTCCAGCAACGGCGGCTGTGGTTTGGCCGAGGGATTGGCGCCGCCGAAACTCGCGGGCAGACCGTCGTACAAATTCAACACCGAAGCCGCGATCCAATGCGCGCCCGCTTTGACGCGCGCGCGTAGTTCCACGGTGAACGCGTCGAAATCCTGTTTGTTCTCGCTGAAGGTTGCGCCGCCTTCGGGATCGAGCGCGCGCGTTTGCACCTGCTGCCCATCCACCCACAACGCAAAGTTCATGGCGGCGGAACCCGGCGGACGCTGCCCGTTCAAATAGAGACGAAAGGTGTATTCAGCTTCGACCGGGAAGCGCTGCGTGAAATGCAGCGCGTTGGGCAAGCTCAGCCCTGTCTGATCGTAATCGCTGTGCGGCGTAAAACTGGGCGCAATGCGTTGCCCGCGCCCACGCCGTTCCGTCATTGTCGGTTTCATGGGCGGCAGGCCAAACACCGCCGTGCGCGCGACGGTTTCGGCGGCGGTCAAATACTTTTCCATCAGCACGGGCGACAACGACAGCACATCGCCGATGTTGTCGAAGCCGTAGCCTGAATCGTCCTGCGGAAAGTCGTCAGCGGGCGTGAGCGTCACACCCAACAGATCACGCACCGTGTTGTTGTACTCGGCCCGGTTCAAGCGCCGCGCCGTCACGCGGCCCGGATCGGGCGCGACCAGTTTGTCGGCGCGCGCAAACGCGGCCTCCAACCATTCGATGACGGCTTTGCGTTCGGCGGTTTCAGGCTGCGGCGCGTTTTTCGGCGGCATCTCGCCCGCATGCAACCGCGCGACGATGTGTTCCCAGGTCGCGCGCTTTTCGTTAATTGAAGCGGCTGTGTTGAGGGTTTCCAGATTCAAGCTGCCCGCCGCTTTCTTGCCGTTGTGGCAAGCGGCGCAATTGTCCGCCAAAAACGGCATGATCGTTTTGGTAAAGCCGTCGTCTGGTTTGGACTGCTGGGCCAGCGGCGCGCGCGTGTCAGCGGCCAGCCAGCCACCCAAGGCCAGCGCCAACAGCAGCAGCCGCGCGCCTCTGATTTTTGAATTTCGGATTTTCATTAAGCTTTCGATCTGGTTGTGAATTGTAAACGGAATTCCTGACGTGGACGGCAACTTCGGTGATTTACGGGATGTCCGAAAAAACGCCTGGCAGGTGCCGCCGTAAAAGACGGCTTGCGCGGCGCGCGCGTTACAGTGTTTTTGCGGGCGCGCGGGCCGCTGATAAAACGCCAGGCAGGCAGCGTTGGCTTACGTGAAAGTTGCTGGTCTAGCGACTGAACGTGCTTGCGCTTGCCGCGTTCGGTTTAACCCTGCTTGACCGGCTTTATTTCTTACTGCCATATCTCAATCGGCGGTAACTGAGAATAATAAAATAACAGACCGGTAATTTGGTTGCGATGTTACTGAATAAATAGTTATTTTTCGATGTTTATGAAAATAATGCTTGACCGGTTAAACGATGAGGCGTATAAAGCGGCTTCGCTTTTTAACCTAGCGGAAGTTCACTTTCATTTGACGGGCGTTATGACCAAAACAATGCACAACAGAATATCGGCCAAAGCGGCGGCGACGGGCGTGGCCTCGTGGCTGTCTGATGCCTGTGTGTGCTTTGGCTTGAACCCCAACTCACCAGTCATCACAGTGCTGCGGCAAGGCGGAAACGAGACTGGTTTGTTATTCGGGGATGAACGCCTTAGTCAGCACGGTTGAACACGCGGGAGCGGCCTCCCGCTCCCCAAAAATTCCAAAACTGCAATAACGACAGGGATTTTCGGTCGAGCGGGCCGCTCCAGCGCAAAGCGTGGGGCGCCCGCTCTTTCTGTTTGTCGCACTTGAATATGGTGCGAATGCCCTGCAAGCGCCGGAGAGGCCGACCAAAATGGCCTAGAGGATTGGCAGCGGACTGTAAACCCGTTGTGGCTGTGTGCCGCAAGTAGGTTCGATTCCTGCCTCCGGCATTGGTGTGCCCAAACGTAGGAGTATGGTGTAACGGTAGCATGCTGGTCTCCAAAACCAACGGTCCGGGTTCGAGTCCTGGTACTCCTGTTCAGTTATTTTGTTCTTTCGGAGGCGTGGCGGAATTGGTGAACGCGCCGGTTTGCTAAACCGGAGAGTAACATAAGCTCGTGTGGGTTCGAGTCCCACCGTCTCCGCTGGTTGTTATTTTAGTTATTCGCAAAGTAACTCAGGAGTTACTTTGCCAGGTGGAAGTGTGTTTCGGGAGAGCTTGTCTAATTGGTAAGGCAGCGGTTTCGAAAACCGCCGAGGTCACACTCATCAGGGTTCGAGTCCCTGGCTCTCCGCTTTTTCAGTTCGTGCCGGTGTAGCGCAAATGGTAGACGCTCTGGAATAAGAATCCAGATATTGCCGGTTCGAGTCCGGTCACCGGTACCAATTCAGGCGGACGTGGCGCAATCAGGTAGACGCGCGGCGTTGAGAGCGCCGTGGTTGGAGGTTCAAATCCTCTCGTCCGCATTTTGACAGGCAGGCGTGGCGCAACTCGGTAGACGCGACCGGCTCAAACCCGGTTGATTGAAGGTTCGAATCCTTTCGCCTGCATTGAGCGGATGTGGCGCAATTTGGCAGACGCGCTGGTCTCAGAAGCCAGTTGTTGTGGGTTCGATTCCCGCCATCCGCACTTTCTTTCTGTCTTGAAAAACCCGCACGTCTGGCCGAGTGGATTCAGGCGCAGGATTGCAACCCCTGCCAGAACGGTTCGATTCCGTTGGCGTGCTTTTGATTGGGCCGAAGTGGCGAAACTGGCAAACGCGCGGTGCTTAAACCATCGTTGGTTGTGGGTTCGACTCCCACCTTCGGCTTCCAGGCTGTGGTTTGGCGGGGCAGGGAATTCGCCGCATATGAACGCGGACAAACGCAGATAAGCAGTTTCAGGCGGGCAAGCTTATCAGCGCTTATCAGCGCCTATCAGCGCCTATCAGCGTCTACCAGCGCCTATCAGCGTTGATCTGCGGCAGCGTTCCTGCCGGGCATGCCATGACCGGAATTGCAGCGGGCGAACAAGTGTTCGGCTGGGTCTCATAAGCCTGGCGCGCTGGGAGCGTTACCCAGGCCCGCAATTTTGGGGCGTTAGGCCAGCGGTCAAGCCGTCAGTCTTTTACGCCAAAATCGGGGCAAGCTGAAAAGCAAGGGTTCGAATCCCCTACGCCCTATTCGATAGGTTAGTGCGAGCTTGTGGCCTAATTGGCAAGGCAACGGCCTTTTAAGCCGTGAGATTTGGGTTCGAGTCCCAACAGGCTCATCGTTGTTTGACAACGCGCTCCCGTAGCTCAATTGGCAGAGCGGCAGGCTTATACCCTGTAAGCGCCAGATCAGCGCGTGATCCGGGTTCGAAGCTTCAACGCCTGGAGGGCGGGAGTATTTTTATGGCGAGCATAGCTCAGCAGCGCAGAGCGCCCGGCTGTGAACCGGGAGGTCGCCGGTTCGAGTCCGGCTGTTCGCCCTTTGGCGAGTTCTCCTCAGCCATTTCCTTCCAGCGGTTCGGCTAACACGCGCGCCAGGGTTTGTAATAACAGGCTGGCGGTATAGGGCTTGGGTAAAAACGCCTGCGCGCCTTCGCTGCTGACCTCAGCGGTTTTGCCCTGCGAAGCCAGGCCGCTGCTGGCAATGATGCGAATCTCGGGGGCGAGTTTGCGCAGGGCGCGAATGAGTGCGAGGCCGTCCATCAGCGGCATCATCAGATCAGTCATGACGGCTTTGATTTCAGTGCGGTGTTGCGCGAAGACGGCGATGGCCTCGGCGCCATCGCTGGCCGTGAGAACGCGGTAGTTAAAGGCTTCGAGCGTGGTGCTCGCAATTTGCCGGATGGCGGACTCATCGTCCACGATCAAGATCAATTCGCCTTGGCCGCGTGGCAACACGACGGGAGGGAGCGCGGTTAATTGCGGTTGCGCGGTTTCATGGGCGGGTAAATAGATACGGAATTCCGAGCCTTGGCCGGGTTCGCTATAAACGTTAATGAAGCCTTGATGCCCTTTGACAATGCCCAGCACCGTCGAAAGGCCCAGGCCGGTGCCGTGTCCGACCTCTTTGGTCGTGAAGAAGGGGTCGAAAATACGCGCCATATTTTCGGGTTTGATGCCGGCGCCATTATCAGTGACCGAGACGCGCACGTAACGGCCCGGCCGGGCATCGGCAGTCATCTCGGCGTAGGTTTCGTCTACGACGCAATTTTCGGCTACGAGCGCGAGCGCCCCGCCCTGGGGCATGGCGTCGCGGGCGTTGATGCAAAGGTTCATCAATACTTGATGCAATTGCGTGGGGTCGCCGTTGATCAGCCAGAGGTCGTCGGGCGTTTTGAAACGAATCTCGATGGAGCGCGGCAGGGTTTCTTTGAGAATTTTGGCGATCTCTTTGATCAGGTGTTTGAGTTGCACCGAGACACGTTCGCCGCTGACGCCGCGCGCGAACGAGAGGATTTGTTTGATCATCCCGCTGCCGCGCTCGGCGTTGGTTTGCAGTATCTCTAGCATCTTGAGCGAGGCTTCATCGTCGGTTTTGAGTTGCAACATCTGCACGGCCAGCATGATCGGCGAGAGGATGTTGTTCAGGTCGTGGGCGATGCCGCCCGCCAGCGTGCCGATGCTTTCCATGCGTTGGGCGCGCAAGAATTGGGCTTCGAGCTTTTTCTTTTCGGTGATGTCGGTGTTGGTGATCAGGATGGATTTGGGCTGGCCCTGATTGTCGCGCACCAGCTTCCAACGGCCTTCGACGATGATGGCTTTGCCGTCGCGGTTCTTTTGGTGCAATTCGCCGCGCCATTCGCCCGTGTTGAGGACGGTTTGCGTGGATCTTTGTAATTCATCGTCATTGCCTTGAAAAACCAGGTCGCAGATGTCCTGGCTGAGCACTTCGTCTTTGCTCCA
>JANOWX010000113.1:0-12542 GCA_031418175.1 Acidobacteriota bacterium
CTGATCGTGGATTACCGCTCGCTCAGCGAATTGCGGCAGGGCGTGACGACACAGATTTTCGGCGAGTCTTCGATGGGGCCGCTGAGCGACGAGATGAAACGCACGGCGCTGGCCGCGCAGGGCGATTACAAATTCGACATGCCGTGGACGACGCTGGCTGAGTATTTGAAATACCTCGAACAGCGCGGCATCTCGCAAAACGTCGCTTCGTTCATTGGCGCGGGCACGGTGCGCACGCACGTCATCGGGCTGGCAGACAAAGCGCCCACGCCCGCGCAGCTTGAGCAGATGAAAGAGTTGGTGCGCCGCGAGATGGAAGCGGGCGCGCTAGGCGTGACGACGGCGCTGATCTATCCGCCCAACTTTTTCGCCAAGACGGACGAGTTGATCGCGCTCTGCAAAGTGGCGTCGCAGTATCGCGGCAAATACATCGCGCATATTCGCAGCGAGGCGAACCAGTTTATGGAAGCCGTCGAAGAGACCATCCGCATCGCGCGCGAGGCCAAACTGCCCGCCGAGATTTATCACCTGAAAGCATCGGGCGAGCAGAACTGGCCCAAAATGGACGCCGTCATCAAACGCATCAACGAGGCGCGCAAACAGGGCTTGAAGATCACGGCGGATATGTACACCTACACTGCGGGCGCGACGGGGCTGACTTCGACGATGCCGCCGTGGGTGTTGGATGGCGGCTACGAGGCGCTTTACAAACGGCTGCAAGACCCGGCCATGCGCCGCAAGATCGCCGCCGAGATGCGCACGCCGACCAACGACTGGGAAAACATGTTCCTGCTGCCCGGCTCGCTCGACCGCATCCTGCTGGCCGGGTTCCGCTCTGAAAAACTCAAACCGCTGACCGGCAAAACGCTAGCCGAAGTGGCGAAACTGCGCGGCACTGATCCGACTGACACTGTGATGGATTTGATTCTGGAAGACCGTTCGCGCGTCGGCACGGTCTATTTCATGATGTCGGAAGAGAACATCAAAAAGCAGATCGCCCAGCCCTGGGTCTCGTTCGGCTCTGACGCCGCGTCAATGGCGGCGGAAGGCGCGTTCTTGAAATCGTCCACGCACCCGCGCGCCTATGGCTGTTTTGCGCGGCTGCTGGGCAAATATGTGCGCGAGGAAAAAGTCATTTCGCTGGCAGAAGCCGTGCGCCGCTTGTCGGGCCTGCCCGCCGCGACGCTGGAACTCGACCGGCGCGGGCTGTTGAAGCCGGGCTATTTCGCCGATGTCGTGGTGTTCGATCCCAACACGATTGGCGACAAGGCGACGTTCGAGCAGCCGCATCAGTATTCGGTCGGCGTGCAGCATGTCTTCGTCAATGGCAAGCAGGTGTTGAAAGACGGCGAGCACACGGGCGCGAAAGTGGGGCGCGCGCTGTATGGGCCAGGCAAGATCAAATGAACCGGCGCACTGGCAGAGCAACGGTAGCGCAACCTGCCGAGCTGCCGAGGTTGCGCGGCTTCATCAGCAAAGTCAGTCGAGGTCATGGGTAAAATGAATGTCGTAACGGATGAAGCCGCGCAACCTCGGCAGGTTGCGCTACTGCTTCGACGAAAGGGAAAAGCGATGAGCCAGTTTGAGTACCAGGAGTTTTACGAATTCGTAAGGCACCTTCGCCCGGCTGTTTTGCTGTGGGTTGGTCTGTTTCGTTAGAGCGCCGGGGCTTTCACCGTATTCGAAATAGACCGCATCCTGATTCGCCGTGAACAGTACATTGACCGTAATCGAACGGTCGGTCGGGCGTCCCAGCACGATGTTGCCGCCGAAAGTTTCTGAACTCTGGGCTGAGACGGTTCTTTGACGCACCACGGCGAGGATCAGACTGCCGATAATGACAGCAACGAACAAGAATCTGGAAAGAAGCTTTGGGATCATCGGAATTCCTCGAGTTCGATCTGCTGTTGCCGGGCGCGATTCTCAGCGTTTGCTGGGTAGCCCTGATGACAGCGTTGATGATGTTGCTGGGGCCACGGCTCGGTTTCTTTTAGCGTGCAGGAGAGGCCGATTAACAGCCAAATCGAGTGCGGCGGGAAATCTCGCGGGCGGCGATGGCGCAGATGCCGATTTGTTCTTCGTCATTACTGAGGGATGAAAAACAGCCCATAAAAATCCAGGCTCAGATCTCCCGCTTGTAAATTCGCACGAGCTTGCTGTTCTTGTTTGCGCATACCGAAACCGGGCCGCCTTATTCCTGCACGGCGAAAATCCGAACCGGCCCAAGCAGCCCTGAATCCAGCAAGGGCCATTCTTTTCTGATCGTGATGTTGGTCTTGGTGAAACGCCGGCTGGCGGGTTGGTCACGGTCGCCGACCAGACGGTTGCGCCAGGAGTTGGTCACCTCGAATTCGAGCACGTTGCCCTGCGCTTTGAGCGCGTCACCGATCTCAATACGAAACGGCGGCGTCCACACTACACCGAGGTCTTTGCCGTTCAAGCGTGCGCGCGCGATACCCACATCGCGGATGTCTCCTAAACCCAGCATGAGCCGCGCCCGGCTCAGGATTTGTGCGCCAACGTCAAATTTGATGCGGTAGGTCGCGGCGCCTGAATAGAAGCGAATGCCTTCCTCTGGCCGTGCTGTCCAGCTTACCAGTCGGTCGAAGTTCACCGACTCAGGGCCGCCCCATTTCGGATCGAACTGCACCTCCCACGCGCCGTCAATCTCGGCCACGGGTTCATACGTGGGAAAGTTACTGAGGGCCGCGCCATGCTTCGCCAGCGGGATCGGTTTGCGGAAGACGACGAAGAGCGATCCATAAGGCGGCAATTCCAACGGCAGCGTCGTGCGCCTGTCAGCTTGAGCGCCAGACTGTTTGCCAGACTGTCTGCCAGACTGTCTGAAAGCCTGCGCCTCCCAAATCCTTCCGGTCAGCGGATCCCAGAGTTCGGGCTGCCTGCCGCCGACGCGGAACGTGCAGGCCACCTGCTGCGGCTGCCGATCCTGATTGCTCACGAAGTAGTAGTCCATTTCTCCGAGTTTATGATGAATGTAATCGAACGCCGCTCCTGCCGTGCCGCCTGTGACTTCGAAGTCCGGCGCGACATTGTCTGCCTGTAGCGCGGCGCGCGCGGTCTTGCCCCAGATCATGCGACCGCGGCCCGCGCGCTGTTCGCCTGCTGCCGTGCTGGCAACGCCCCACAGCTCATCCGCCAGACGTTTGACTGCGCGCTCGCTCCGGGGAAACCCAACGAGGCTCGCCGTACGCTCCGGCTTTGGGCCGAGCGCCGTCGCGCCGCCGCGCACCAGTTCACGCACTTTCCTGAGCGCCGCCAGCGAGAGAATTTTGTGATCCGGCAAAACGAGCAGCCGGTAACTCTGGCCGTGCGGAAGTGTGATGCGCCCGTCCTTCACGGTGAGGCGCAGAAGTATGTCTTCGTTGGTAATGTCGTAATCGTAGCCGGGCAAAACTTTGGCCGGATCTTCTTCTTTCAGCCGCGCGACGTTCGGCACATGGTCGCCGTAGTAATAGAGCGCGTCGGCGACGAACTCTCCTTGTTGCAGCATGAATTGGGAGCGGTTGAAATACTTGATTGGCTCTCCGGCCTTATCCCACCACGTCACCTGCGGATTGAAATGCGTGCCCGCAAAATATTCCTGCCCCGGCACGCCCATCTCCTGCGGTGAACAGGTGAAAGTGTGGACGAAAAGCAGGTTCAAGCCTGAACAAAGCTCGTGGTCGAAGCTCGGTTTTTGTGAAGCCCAAAGCGTGTCATCCCAGTGCGGGCCAATGGTGGTGAAGCCTTCGGCTCCGACTAACCGCCGGTTGTAAATGTGCGCGGCGCTGGCGGCCTGCTTGACGAAGAAGCGGCGCTCCGGCGTTGGGCGATGCGGCGACGGCGCCCAGAACTCGCTCATCATAATTTCGCTGTGACCATAATTCTTTAAGCCATCGAACGGACCAAGATGCGGCCCGGCGGACTCCGGCTGAATGCCCATCCCGTAGCGGCGCGCCTGCTCGGCAAAGACGCGATAGTGTTTGTCGGAGATGAGGTCGCTGATCGTTTTGCGAAAGTCGGCCAGGAAGCGGTTGCTGACCTCGCGGTTCTCGATAATTTTACCCGCGACGATGGGCAGGTACGGAATCACATCGTAGCCGCGCCGCCGCAGAAACTCGGCGGCGAAATCATCCGTCCAGTTGATGCCGCCCAGTTCCCAACTGTCCGTTTGCAGATATCGCAGCGTCTTGCCCGCCAGCGGCCCGGCGTCTTTCATCAGCGGCTCGACGTGTGTGTTCCAGTAACGCAGAAAATGCTTCTCGCTCATGTAATCGAGCACGCGGCCCTGCCACTTTCCGCTGGCGGTCGAAACGCGCGCTTTGCTCGGCGTGTAGCCGAGACGCAGGATCACCCACTCACCCGCCGGCGCATCCCAGCGCAAGGTTCCGTCCGGGGCGAGCTTGTCGGTGAGATTGATGACCTCTTTCAGGCTGGCATCCTCTTCGCCCGGCTCGGCGGGCACGTCAGTGAGCAGATGACGCGTATCTGCCGCGGAGAAGCCTTCCTCGAAGGCCGCTTTGTTTTCAAGATCCCGGATTGGCCGACGGATTGGCTGACTGATTGGCCGACTGATGGGACTGCCTGCCTTGGCCTTTGCGCGCAAGGCGAGGGTGGCAATGTCTCGATACCATTGATCGCGGCTTTTCGGTTCGGGCAATTTCTCACGGTAAGCGATTGGCCCTTTGATGCGTGTTTCCGACCAGGTCACCAGCTTGGTCGCTTCTGCCGGTGTGATATCCGGCCCACCCAGATTCCAGCCGCTCTGAATGCTCAAGGAGAGTACGAGGCCCAGCCGCTCGGCTTCCTTCAAGGCGTGCTTGTAAAGCTCCCGCCACTCCGGCGTGCCGAACATCGGGCCTTCAGGCACCTGCCGATTGTCGCGCTGATCAGCCCCACTTGCGTCGAAGAGGCTCGCGCCGCTGAAACCTTTGGCCCGCATCTCCTCCAGATCGCGCGTGATCGCTGCTTTGGTGACGTTGCCATTGAGCCACCACCACCAACAGCGGATGCCGTAGCTCTGCGGCGGATTCTGAAAGCCTTCTTCAAGAGAGGGCAAAGAGGGCTGCGATGGCTGCGATGGCGTCGCTTGTCGCGCGCCGGTCGAAACAGCGAGACTCAGAGCGAGACCAATGATGACCGCCAGCGCCAGCGCCATGCGCGGCTTCGGCTTCAAGGGGGAGATTGGGTGAGTTGTCATCGTGTGACCTCGTGTAATTAGCACATCCGGCTCTCAGCAAACCCGCTGAACCTCGAGGTTCAGTAATGCGCCGAGCTTCTCGATTTTGTCAGCGATGTGGCCGATGCCGATGGCGCAATGATGTGCGGGGCCGGCTTTCGACCATTCGTTCAGAAACGCTTTTGCGCCGAGAGAAAATTTGTAACGGCTGTTCGTATTACCGAGCTGCAACACCGGCCCCGGGACGGATTCGCCTTGCGCTGTCAGCAACATCAGCGTGCCGTCGCCGCGTTGCACGACCGCCAGCAACGTGACAGCGCCGTGCTTGACGGTCATTTGAATTGAAAGACCCTGGCCCGGTTTGCCGTGATAAAGCGGCAGCGGCACGAGCTTGACGCGGCCTTCAGCGATGGCGCAATGCGCGGGGCCGTCGTGTCCCAGGTAAACCACGTCGTCCTTGTAATCGGCGAGATAGAATTCCGAAAATGAACCGCCCGCGCCGAACAAATCCATGATCTTCATCGCCTGTGCGTTCTTGATTTCGCCTTCGCCCGCCACTGGAACGTGATGTCCTGTCAATAACGTGTTGCCTGCAATTACGCTGGTGACGATGTGCTGATACTCATTGCCCGCAACGCTTTCGTAGTAGTAAGCCAGCGCGCCGAGATCGTGCTTCGCAATCAGCGCATCCATCGCACATGAAGTGCGGGCGGCGCGTTCGATTTCGCTGGCTTCGCATTCGGGCATAACTTCAAACTCATCCTTGAATTGCCCGATTTTCGCTTGCGCCTGCCGCGCTGTCACCTCGTTGCGCAGCGCGTGCAGCTCGCACACTTCCAGCATCTCGAAATGATTGCCGAAGACGGATGATTGCTGGGTCAGGTCGCTATAGACATCGAGCATGCCGCCGTAGTAATGGCCGAGTACGCCAACGCGGTTCTGACGCAGCGCGGCGGCGACTTTGGCGGCCTGCACCCAGTCGCGGATATCCTTCCAGGCCTCGTCGTCTTGCAGGTAGCCGGTGACCAGGTGATATGGAATGCCCGCGCGATTGAAGACGCTGGCGATTTCGGGACAACTGCACGCCTGGCAGTGTTCGAGCCAGACGCCGGTCATCATGCCGCGGTCGCCGAGCGCATTGAATTTCTCGTAATCGAGTTGCGCGACGGGTTGGAGGTTCAGCACCACCACCGGCACGCGCGTCTGTTGCACCACCGGCAACACCGTCGAAGACAGCGCATAAGTGGAGACGTAGAGGAAGATCAGGTCCACCTCTGCGCGGCGCAGCAGCGAGGCAGCTTCGCGCGCTTTCACCGGACTGTCTACCAGCCCCGCGTCCACCAACTCCACGCCGAAGCTTTTGAGCTTTTCCGCAATCTGCCCCTGATAGCCGACGAGCCGTTCGCGCAAGCCCGCGAACTGCGGCCAATAAGTGTCCAGACCGATGCCGAACAGGCCGACGGTCAGGCGTGAATCCGTGGTTGATTTCATGAAAAGTTCTTTCACTGCCCCCCGAGTCCCCCGAGCCCCCCGATATAGTTGCCGTATCCGACCACGACCGTGGACGCGATCAGCGTCAGCAGGCCGAGTGCGATCAGCGCGTGTGTGCGACGGCTCGTGCCGCGCCATTCCTTCAGCGCGATGCCCCAGAGCATGCTGAAAATAATGATGCTCGCCATGTGCAACGTCCAACTTGAGAAATCATACTTGCCCATCTTGGTCGTCCCCATGCCGTAAAAGAAAAACTGCAAATACCACGTCACGCCGGCCAGCGCACTGAAGCCATAGTTGGCCCCGAGCGCGGTGTTTTGCACACGGCTGAAATACTCGCGTCCGGTGCGGTGCTTGAGATTGAGCAGCACGCACCAGATAACGTTGGTAGTAAAACCGCCCAGTAACACCACCACCAGCACCGGCAGGTTCTGCCACAACGGCGGCGCGCCTTTTTGCACAGCCAGCTCGGCAATCGGTTTGCCGGCCGCAAACCCGTAAGACATCGAGGCGCTGAGAATCCCGCAGAAGACCGCCACCACCAGGCCTTTCCAGAAACTGAACTCCGCGACCGAGGACTTCTTTTGTTCCTCAGAAAGCTCTCGCTCTTTCGACATGCCCGCCGCGCCGCTGAGCGCAATCCCAGCCAGGCAAACGGCCACGCCGAATAAGACGATCAGGCCCGCACTGGTGGCGCTGATCTGGTTCAGCTCGCCGTTGTAAAGCGGCGGGATCAAGGTGCCGAAGGCCGCACAGAACCCTAACGCAATGCCATAGCCCAGCGCGATTCCCAGATACCGCATGGTCAAGCCGAAGGTCAGCCCGCCGATGCCCCAGAGCACGCCAAAAAAGTACGTCCAGCGCAGGCTACGGCTTGGCGCTTCGGTGATCGCCGCCACTGATCCCGGCGTGATCAGCAGCAGAAAGAACCACGGCGCAATGATCCAACTGAAGAACCCGCCAGCCAGCCAGTAAGTTTCCCAAGCCCAGTTTTTGACCTGCTTGTAGGGGAGGTAGAAACTGGCAGCGGCCAGCCCGCCGAGGGCGTGCAGCGCCACGCCGAGTAATGGATTGGGAGTCATCGGAGATATTCCGCTCAGAGGTAGTTCAAGGAGTAAGGCTGCCGCGCGACCAGCGCGCGACAGCCTTCGCCAGGTTTTAGAACAGCACTTTCAGTCCGAACTGAATTACTCGTCCGCCAGTGGACGTGCTGTTGATGATGCCGAAGGTGGGCGTGGCGAGCACCAGCCCCGGCACGTTGAAGTTGGCGTGGTTGAAGAAATTGAAGAACTCCGCCCGGAATTGCGTGTTGATCCGCTCGCTGATGGCCGTGTTCTTGAAGATAGAGAAGTCCCAGTTCTGGAAGCCGGGGCCGTAAAGCGTGTTCTTGCCCAGATTGCCCAGCCGGAACTGCGGCGGCAGTACGAACGCGGCACGGTTGAAATAGAACGTCCCCGCGTTCACACCGCGATCTTTGATATTTGCGCCGGTGTTAATTCCGCCGTATTGATCGCCGACCAGATTGGGCCGTTGATTGTTGCCGCTGCCCGCGCCCGTGCCGATGTTGGCGTTGTCGCCCGACGTGTTGATTTGAATCGGCGGGCCGCTTTGGAAAGCGGTGATGCCGTTGACCTGCCAGCCGCCGATGATCTTGTTGACCGCTTCATTCGAACTCGCCAGCCGCTTGCCCTTGCCGAAGGGAAGCTCCAGGAGGTAGCTCAGGACGAGACGATGTCTGACATCGAAAGCCGACGGGCCTTTGTTCCCGCGCAGGTCGCAACGGCACTGCGCGTTGGAGGGAGAGTTGTTGAAGTTCGATGAACTCGAGGCGTCGTCAATCGTCTTGGAGAAAGTATACGAGCCGAGCAGCGAGACGCCGTGCGTGAGCCGCTGTTCGAGCTTGGTGATCAGGCCGTGATAAGTTGAAGACGAGCCGTTCTCGGTCCCGATGATGACGTTGTTGCTGAAGTTCGGAAACCGCACGCGCTGGGCGAGCGGCGCGGGATTAGCCGGGTCTTTGACCAGGATGTTGTCACCCTGCTGGAAGTTGCTGCGGCGCAGCAGGTGTGTCCCCTTCGATCCCAGATAACCGACCTCAGCCAGCAGATTCGGCCTGATTTCGCGCTCGACGTTCAGGTTCCACTGTTGCAGGTATGGCGTGCGGTTGGTCGGGTCAACGGAAAACGGTTGAATCGTGCCGCTCGGCCCGGAAGCGACCGGCGGAAAGAGCGTGTCCAGCTTCAGGTTCGGCACGAAGGGATCAGCCGCCGTGTTCTGGACGAAGATGTAAGGCGCGTTATTGCGCAGAAACTGCGCTTCGTTGCCTTCCTGCACGTCATAAAAGATGCCGTACCCGCCCCGCAAGACGGACTTGGCAAACGGGCGGTAAGCGAACCCGACGCGCGGCGCAAGGTTATTGCGGTCGGGCGGTATGATCGTGTTTGAAATCTTCGCGCCCGTATCAATGATTCCTTGTCCCGGCACGAAGGCTTTGGAAGTCCCGGCGAGCAGCAGCCTGCCTTTCGGGTCGTTGAAATCAATCACCGTATACCGGTCGAGTTTCTCGCGCCACGGCGTCGCATACTCGTAGCGCAAACCCAGGTTCAGCGTCAGGCGCGACGAGACCTGCCAGTCATCCTGAAAATAGAAGGAGTACAACTTATTCAGATTGTGCGCGAGTTGATCGCCGACGCCGGCGGCGACGCTCTGCGGAAAACCGAGCAGCAGGTCGGCAATCGAGCTTCCGCCCGTTGAATTTGAAGGCAGGTTGGTGAATTGATTGGTAAAGCTCACCGTGCCCCGGTCGTTATTGGCGACCAGTTGCGTCAGGCGCGTGCTGCGAATGTCGAAGCCTGCCTTGAACGTGTGCGGGCTGTGAATCCAGGTCAGATTGTCAACGAACTGCTCGGTCTGCGTGACTGAATTCTGCGGGAACTGGCTGCCGGGGCCGAGACTTGTGATGCCGCCGGATAAATTGAACTGCGGCAGGCCGAAAGAGGTGGTGGGACTCGTCGTGGTGTTGGTGAAACCGAACAAGTCACGCGCCGGATTCGCGCCGATGCTGGAATCGGGCGGCGTCAGATACTTGTTGCGGTTGAAGCCGAAGCGCGCTTCGTTGAGCAGCGTGGCGTTGAAGGTATGCACCCAGTTGAGCGCCAGGTTCTGCCCGCGAATGTCGTCCAGATTGCCGCCATAGGGCAGCGCGGCGTAGCGGGTGCGGAAGCGCTCCAGCAGCGAATACCGCGCGAAGAAATTGTCACTCTCGCTGAACTTGTGATCGAAGCGCGTGTTGACCTGATCGTTATCGTCTTGCTGCGCCGGGGTGGAGCTGAAGTTCCGGCCCGTCTGCCCGGTCAGATTCGGCGCCGGATAAAGCGCCGCGACCTTTTTGGCGCGTTCGGAAATACGGTTGGCGGGAATCTTGTTGCCCGCGAACGGCTGGCGCGTGCGCGTCGCGGCATCGAAGGTCAGCGGGTCGTAAATGATGGGGCTGCCCGCCGCCGAGAAATCGCCCGACAATTGTGCGGGTGTCGGTAAGAAGGCGAACAACTGCGGCGCGGTGCGGATGCGTTGGCCTTCGTAGTTGACGAAGAAAAACGTCCGATCTTTGCCGTGATAGATTTTCGGCAGGCTGAACGGACCGCCGAGCGTGCCGCCAAACTGATTCTGATTCAAAAAGGCGACCTTCGTATCGAAGAAGCTCCGCGCGGCGGCGGCGCTGTTGCGGTTGAATTCAAACAGCGAGCCATGCCATTGGTTGGTTCCTGATTTGAGCGCCACCAGAATCTGGGTGGCGCCGCGTCCGAATTCCGCCGTGTAAGAGTTTTGCAGGACTTTGAATTCCTGAATGGCGTCAATCGAAGGCGTGACGGTTGGGGTTTGGAATGAACCCTCGTTCGTATCAATCCCATCGAGCAGAAAACTCACCGACGTGTCGCGTGCGCCGCCGACATTGACGCTGCGGCTGACGCCTTTCTGCCCCGCCGTCGCCCCGGCGCGCGAAGGCGTCGCGCCGGGAATCAAGCGCGCCAGTTGCAAATAATCGCGCCCGTTGAGCGGCAGTTCGACAATCTGTTTGTTGGTCAGGACGTGGCCGATCTCAGACGTGTCGGTCTTGAGCAACACCGCGTTGGCAACTGTTTCGACCACCTCGCTCAACTCTCCGACAGGCAGGCTCACATCCACCCGCGCCGTCTGGTTGACCTGCAATTCGACACGATTCACGACCTGCGTCTTGAATCCCGTCCGCCGGACTTCAAGGCTGTAAACGCCGGGCAGCAGCGCCGGAAAGTTGTAATCGCCATTCTCATCGGTCGCGGCGGTTTTGGCTTCGTTGGTGCCGAGGTTCGTCAGTTTGACCGCTGTCCCGGCGACCGCCGAGCCTTTTTCATCCGTCACTTTTCCCAGCAATGCGCCGCGCACGAACTGCGCAGAGAGGGGCTGGGTGGCAAACATGGCTAACAACACAGCCATCAACAACATTCGTCGAGTATTCCGAGTATTCATAGATAAGCTCCTTGCCTAATTCTTCAGGAAACCATTTCTTCAGGAAACCCATTCAGGAAACCATTAGATGATTTGTTTTGATTCTTGCGCCCGCGCAGACCTGTTTCATCACGCGGCTGGCGCCAGAACCTACGAGCGATTCGATGTTGTTCATTCCAGCAAGAAATCTTCGTTCCGCAGTTGAGACTGCTTTCATTGGGTAAGCTAGAGATGAAAACTTATTGCCAATGGGCGAGCGTCGTCAATCACCAAATTGCAGCGGCAAAAAATTTCATCAAGTGAAATTCGGCGGCGCTCTCCAAGCGGGCAAAAATGCGGTGATTGCTGGACTTCCTCCCAGTCGCGGGCTGGCGAGCGGTCTTGACCGCCCTGCCGCAAAGACCTACTCTTTTTCACACCGTGAAAAAACCACCTGATGATTCAACGCCGACCCGCAGTATTGACCGCGCCTGCGACGTGTTGTTCGCGTTCAAAGGCGAACGCGAACTGCTGCGGCTGCGCGAGGTGGCCGAGCGCGCCGGACTGAACGACGCGACGGCGCTGCGCATCGTGCGCACGCTGGTCGCGCGCGGGATGCTCGAACGCGCCGATAGTCAACGTTATCGTTCGCGCGTGCGGATGTTGACCGAGCCTTGCTACACCATCGGGTACGCAGCGCAAACCTCAGAATTTGCGTTCTCCCGCGAGGTGACTGCCAGCATTGTCTGGGCGGCAGAGAGCCAGGGCATCAATCTGGTCAGCGTAGACAATCGTTATAGTCGGGCCGCCGCCATCCGCAACGCCGAGTCGCTGATTAAAAGCGGTGTCAATCTGGCGTTGGAATTTCAAACGGATGAGAAGGCCGCGCCCATCATCTCTTCGCTTTACGAGCAGGCCGGCATTCCCGTTATCGCCATCGAAATCCCGCAACCGGGCGCGACATTTTTCGGGGCTGACAATTACAAGGCAGGTTTGATCGGCGGACGGCATCTGGGGCAAATGGCGCATGAACATTGGGCGGGAGAGGCCGATGAGATTTTGCTGCTCGAATTGTCGAAGGCCGGCCCGCTTCCCGCTTCCCGGCTGACGGGCATCCTGGATGGCATCCGCGCGACGGCCCCGCAACTCAACCAGGCGCGCATTGTGCGGCTCAATGGCAACGGCCAATTCGGACGTTCGCTGGAAGTCGTCCGCAAACACCTGGGCCAGACGCGCGCGCGCCGAGTTCTGGTCGGAGCGATCAATGATCCGAGCGCGCTCGCCGCGCTGCGGGCCTTTGAGGAGGCAGGTCGCAGCGACGCCTGCCTGGTTGCCGGACAGAACGCTTCGCTCGAAGCGCGCGCCGAGATGCGGCGGCCTGGCACGCGCCTGATCGGATCGGTCGCTT
>JANOWX010000114.1:0-6372 GCA_031418175.1 Acidobacteriota bacterium
TGCACGCGCAATGGTGCGAGTAAAGAACTCGCACCACACTTTGCGTAAGACTTGTTCAGTATCTAATCGTGGCCAACCGTGAGCGGGACAGTCAGTGGCAGCGCTTGATGCGCTTCGCCCTTGACCGCCACGCGATACCACTTCCACGCCGAACCGACGATCACAATTACTAAGCCAATCATCAGCGCGACCGTGATGCCCGTGTTCAAGTAAAGCTGCTTCGGCCAATAGTTGTTGACGACGTTTTGATACCCGGCAGTCAGCTCGATCACCGTCAGGAACGCCAGCGGCAACGTCGTCACCCACATATAGCGCGCCCGGCCGCGATTGACGAGAAACGTCGTGCACACACAGAGCGCCACGCAAGCCAGCATTTGATTCGCCATCCCAAACAGCGGCCAGATCGTGGCAATCGAACCGGTTAAGATCAGATAGGTCCACGGCACGACGGCCAGCACGCTGGCGATGATCGCGCCCGGCAGCCAATCGGTCTGCGCGAACTTGCGGTTCACCACGCCCAGCGTCTCCTGCATCATGAAGCGCGCCACCCGCGTCCCCGCGTCCACCGTCGTCAGAATGAACAGCGCCTCAAACATAATGGCGAAGTGGTACCAATAACTCATCAGCCCGCCCATGCCCGGAATGCTCGAAAAGATTTGCGCCATCCCGACGGCCAGACTGACCGCGCCGCCCGTGCGCCCGGCCAAGCGTTCCTCGCCCACCGCGCGCGTCAAAGCTTCCAGGTTGGATTGGTCGAAGCCCATCGCCCGCAAGCTGGCGTCAATTTTGGCAAAGGCCTCGACCGGCACGTTGATCTGAAAGTAATCGTGCGGAAACATCGAACTGGCCGCGATCAGCGCCATCACCCCGACGATGGATTCGCAGAGCATCGCGCCGTAGCCGATGGCCCGCGCGTGCGATTCTTTCTCAATCATCTTCGGCGTCGTGCCCGACGAGACCAGCGCGTGGAAGCCCGAAATCGCGCCACAGGCAATCGTGATAAACACGAACGGAAAGACCGCGCCCGGAATGATCGGCCCGCCGCCATTGATGAACGGCGTCGTCGCGGGCATCTTCAGCGTCGGCATCACCGCGAAAATCCCTAGCGCCAGCAACGCAATCGAACCGAGTTTCATATACGAGCTGAGATAATCGCGCGGCGCCAGCAGCAGCCACACCGGCAACACCGACGCGACAAAGGCATACACCGCCACCAGCAACGTGATGCCCGCAGTGCCGAATTTGAAATACTGCCCGGCGGCGGAATTCTGCACGACCTCGCCGCACACCACCGCCAGCACCAGCAGGATGACGCCGGCCACGGTCGCCTCGGTAATCGCGCGCTCCGAACCGTCGCGCCAGCGGTACATATACATCCCCATCAACAGCGCAATCGGGATCGTCATCGCAATCGTGAACAACCCCCACGCGCTTTCAGCCAGCGCATTGACCAAGACCATGCCCACCCCGGCGAGCGCCACGATCAAAATCACCAGAATCGCGAAGGTGGCGACCACGCCGGTGACGCGGTCAATCTCGCGCCGCGCAATCTCGGCCAGCGACTTGCCGCCGCTGCGCATCGAGGCCGTCAGGACGATGAAGTCGTGCACCGCGCCGCCCAGCACGACGCCGATGACCAGCCACAGCAAGCCCGGCAAAAAGCCGAATTGCGCCGCCAGCACCGGCCCGATCAACGGCCCCGGCCCACTGATGGCCGCGAAATGATGGCCCCAGAGCACGTACTTATTCGTCGGGATGAAATTCGCCCCGTCATTGTGCGTGTGCGCGGGCGTCACATTCGCATCATCCAACGCCAGCACTTTGGCGGCGATGAAGGCGCTGTAGTAGCGGTAGGCGATGGCGTAAATACACAGGACGCCAAGCAGGATGGGGACGGCGTTGATGGTCATACTCAGTCACCTATGAAATGGATTGATTTGATGAATTGCCTCACGGCATGGACAGCGCAGGCCGTCAGTTCAGTGGCGATCACGCTCTTCTTGAATCGCCTCTATCCACAAACGCAACGTCAGGTCTTCGCGGGCCGGATTGCCAAGATAAGGCCGCATCTCTTGCTCGTACCGTTCCCGCAGTAACGCGAGGTCAAAGGGAACCGTGCGCGCCAGATACAGCACATCTTCACGGTCACGGTAGATGTTGCGCTCCAGCTTGGCTAATGCCAGATCGTAAGCATCCAGAGCAAAGAGGCGAAGGTGTTGGAAACTGCCCGCATACATTTCCGACAGGCGTTGGTCATAGTCTTCCGGCACGGTGGCGATAGTCACCAAATCCAGATAAACACCGTGTTGGCGATGAAGTGCAGAGCCACGGCCAGCCAGGTTAAACAATTGTTGCGCTAGGCCGGGCGGGCGGGCCTGCAACACGTCAACATCCTCAGTGAGTCGCGGCAGACCGTAACATTGAGTTACCACAAAGCCACCGAAACAATGCAATTCAATAGCGGTCTGGCAAGCTTCGTCGAGTTGCTTGAGAGAAGAGCGCCACGGCTCGGCAATTTCAGACAGCGGCATAGCCCAAATGCTCCGGTGCGATGTCCGTCAACAAGTACCAGTGTTTTGCTGCGGCGGGCCGGTGTTCGAGCAAATAACGCCGCTCGGCGTTGGTGATCGAAGCGTGGCAGAGCGTGTCTTCGCACAGTAACCGCGCTTGTTCCAGCGCCGCTTCTTCACGCGCGAGCAAGGCGGACATTTCTTTGTCGCCGCGTCGTTCTGCCACCCGCCGCGCCATGTTTGCGATGAAGCCCAAGCGGTTTTGTAGACCGCCAAGCAATGCGCGCTCACGCAACCACGGCCAATCCAATGCCGGGTAAGCCAACAAGACCCACGGCAAAGCTTCCACGACACGGCATTCCAAATCGGCTTGGCCCAATGCCGTCAGCACGACTTCGGCAGGGTTGAGTTGGCGATGCGTGGCGCGCAGGTAGACAAACCCCGGATAGCCCAGCGCAGCCAAATCCGCAGCCAATGCGGCTGACGCGCGGGCTTTCTCTGCGCGCAGTTGTTCAGGCGTTTTACGCAATTCCAGTCCGGTCATGTTGTTCCTCGCCTTGCCGGCGGATGATAGTACAACTCTGGCCGGAATGCTTGCCCCAAGCGGCTACCGAGAAGCGCAAGTGAGGGCTAAAACGTCAGCTTGATGGCTAACTGAATCGAGCGCGCCCCGCCTACCTGATACAGCGGATTCAGCCCGCCGCCCACGCCCGCCGTCCCCAGCCCGCGATTGAGCAGCGCGCCGGACACGCCAAACAACGGATCATTCAGCGCGCCGCGCGGGTCGGCAAAGTTAGGATGGTTGAGCAGGTTATAGGCCTCGGCGCGCGCTTCCAGCTTGAGGTGTTCGGCGAGCGTGAACGCGCGGCGCAGGGCGAAATCAATTTGCCAGAACGGAAACGCGCGCAACGCATTGCGCGGCAGCGTGCCTTGCCGGTTATCCGGCGGGCGCGTGAAGGGGCTGTCTGCGGCATTCAACGCCGCGAGCCGTTTGCCGCCGGGCGCGTTGGCGTCATTCAACCAAACCGGCAAACCGGCTGCGAGGTCGGGGCGCAAGCTGTAAAAGCCGAAGCCGATGTCGCGCGCATAAGTCACATTCAGCGGACGCGCGCTGTGAGCGCGCGCGATAACGGCGAGCGACCAGTGGCGCGCGGGTTCATAAATCGCCGAAGCCGTCAACACATGGCGAAGGTCGAAATCGGAGGCGCCGCGATCCGTGCGCGGCGCGAGGCGTGCGGCGGGCGTGAACGCGGCGGAATCGTTGGAGGCGAAATCCAGCGCGTGCGACCAGGTATACGCCGCCAGCCCTTGCCAACCACGCGTCAGGCGGCGTTGCCATTGCGCTTGCAGCGCGTGGTAATCCGACTCAGCCGTGTTGCGCGTGACGTAAAGCGGCGCGCCGAAACGCGGATTGAAATTGTGCCAGGCTTCGCGCCGCAACAGTTGACGGCCCGCCGCGCCGACATAAGCGAGTGACAGCGCGTGCGTCCCCGCCAACGTTTGCTGCCAACTCAATTGCCATTGCTCGGTGCGCGGCGCGGCGAGTCGCGAGTCGAATGCCTCAAACGAGCCGTAAGGCGGTTCGAGCGTGAAGGCGGGCGGCGCGGCTTGCGTGGCGGTCAGCGGCCAGGCGACACCTTCAAGCGCAAATAAAGATCGTTGGCGATAGTGCGGAAAGCTGGCGGCGTTGGCCGCTACGGCGCCGAAGCCGAGATCGTAAAACCGCCCCACGCCGCCGCGCAGCGTCGTTTCCCAACCGCTTTTTCCAATGAGTTGCCAGGCGAAACCGAAGCGCGGCGCAAGGCTGTCATAGCGCGGCGCCCACAGCCGCGCGGGCGTGAGTTGCGCGCGCGCGGGGTCGTCGAGATTCGTCACAGTGAAAAATTCGTTGCGGCTGGCGGGCGGCGGATTGAATTCCCAACGCAGGCCAACCATCAGGCTCAGGCGCGGCGTGATGCGCCAGGTGTCTTGCGCAAAGGCCGAGACGTTGATGAAGCGCAACGCCACCGCGTCGCGTGCGGCAAGTTGAATCGAAGACGCGCGGCCTGACAGCACCGTGCCGCCGGGCGCGGGAAAGCCGAGCGGGCCGCTGACGCCGGTGAAATTGACGGCTTGGTCGTAAGCGGCGGGGTCGTTCACGGGCGCGAGCCAGCGCAGGTCTGCGCCCAGCTTGAATTGATGCGCCGCGTGTTCGAAAGCGAGTTGTTCAACCACATTGAATTGGCGCTGCGTGTTGGCGACGGTCTTGCCCAGGGTGAGCGCGGGCAAGCCGAGAATGAAAAATTGCAGCCGGCTGTTTTCAAAACGGCTGTCTGCAAAATTTTCGGGCAGGAATTGTGTTGCCGCTGGCGGACGCGCGCCGCCGAAGCTGTCGAGTTCGCTGCGTCCGTGGCCCGTGGCGAAGCTCGCGTTCAGGCGCAGATCGTTCGTGATGTTCGCGGCGAAGCTTTGCGTAAGGCCGAAAGTCAACGTGCGGAAGTTGAATTGCGTAGTCGAGAGTTCGCTCAAGCCGCCCGTGCGCTGGCGCAGTTGCGAAGCCGATTGCTGGTAGCGCGCAAACAGCGTTTGCCGCGCGTTACGCGTGTGATCCAGGCGCAGGCTGAAGGCATCGAGCGTCGTCGGGTCGCTGTAAGTCGCCGCGAATTCTGCCAGCCCATCGCCGAGCGCCGCGCCGTTGGGCAGCGGGAAGGCTTGCAGCAACGCCTGTTGGGCTTGTTGGGCGCTTTGCGTGGCGTTGCCCGTTTGCCGCGCGTCGCGGTCAGGGACGATGACGGAACCGAAGAGCGGCTGGCGCAAACGCAAGCCTTCATAGTTGGCAAAGAAATAGGTCGAACGCACGAGCGGGCCGCCGAGCGCCGCGCCGAACAGATGCTGGCGCAAGGCCGCTTTGCCGAAGCCGTTGCGATTGGCGAACCAGTCGTTGGCGTCGAGGGCTTCGTGGCGTATGAAGTCATAGAGCGCGCCGTTGAATTGCGCCGTGCCCGCGCGCGTCGTGAGCGCGATTTGTCCGCCGGGGACGCGCCCGAACTCCGCCGCGAAGCTCACCGGTTGCAGTTTGAATTCCTGCACGCTATCGAGCGCGGCAAGGCTGTTGGTTGCGCCTGTTGCGCTAAGGCCGGGCAGCGCGCCTGCCCCGGCTTGGCCCAGGCTGAAGCTGGCCGTGACGCCAACGTTGGCGCTGACGCCGTCTATCGTGAAGTAATTGGCGTTGGCGCGTTGGCCGTTGACCGAAAACTGGCCCTGTTCGGCGGCGCTGGCTTTGGTCAGGACTACGCCGGGCGCAAGGGTGGCGAGCGCGAGCAGGTTGCCGCCGTTGAGCGGTAGTTTTGCGATGGTTTGCTGATCAAGCGTGAGGCCGCTGGACGCGGTGTTGAGCGTGGCAGCGGATTCGGTGACGGTAATCTGTTCGCCGACGGCGCCGACACGCAAGAGGATGCGCACGGCGCGCGACTCGGCAATCACCAGCGAAGTTTCAACGGGACGAAAACCTTCGCATTGCACGCGCAGGCTGTAACGATCCGATGGCAGCAGCGGGAATGCGAAGCCGCCGTCAGCGGCGGTGAGGATTTGGCGTTCGAGCGTTTTGTTTTGATTGAGCAGCGTGACGGTCGCGTTGGGCAAGGTCGCGCCTTGTTCGTCAACGACCAAGCCATGCAAGGTC
This sequence comes from Acidobacteriota bacterium, assembly GCA_031418175.1. Lineage (GTDB taxonomy): Bacteria > Acidobacteriota > Blastocatellia > RBC074 > RBC074 > JACPYM01. The sequence continues at coordinate 6,172 of JANOWX010000114.1, forward strand.
GCGGCGTCTTGTGCGAAGGTTGTGCAAGCCGCGATGAACACGAACAGGCAACACTTCACCCACGAACGGCGCAAACCGCTGTGGGTGAATCTGATTGCGCGTCGGCGATGCATCAATGTATGTAGCTACGTCCCTCGGTTGTGAGGCAAGCTGCCAACTTGCCTCACGAGTACAACAACGCCTTGGCGAAGCCTTTGGAGT
>JANOWX010000115.1:0-2025 GCA_031418175.1 Acidobacteriota bacterium
CGACAAGCTGCCAGCTTGTCGAAGTCTCGACTGTCAACCCAATGAGCTAACGGCAAAGCTTCGACAAGCTGGCAGCTTGTCGGACAACTTAGTCGTTACCGCTCCTTGTATCGCCTGATTCAATACCCGCGAATGACCCGCAACGGCAACTGCCCCGCCGTCGGCACGATCAAATTCAGCAAACCGCGCCCCATGCTTTTGGCGGTCGAACTGGGCACTTCGATCAAATCATTCGCCAGCAAAACCACGTCTTTGGCTTTGCGCTTCTCGATGGCCTCGTAATCGTAAATCTCTTCCTTGCGCTCAGTCGAACCGGGCAGTTGGCGCAAGATGCGAATGCGCTTTTTGGCGGCATCGGGATAGAAGCCGCCCGCGATGCCAATCGCCTGCATCAACGTCGTCGCCTGCCGCAACGGAATCTGGCCGGGCCGCATCACGCCGCCCGTCAAAAAAACCTGATCGGCCTCCGGCACACTGATGATGTCCCCAGGTTCGATGTAGATATTCGCGGCAGAAGTCCCGCCCAACAACTCGTGCAAGTTGATCGTCACAAACGAACCGTCAAACAACTTTTCAGCTTCAGCGCCCGGCGGAGCGCCCGTCTGCGCAGCGTCCTTGCTCGGACCGGACGTTTTGTCCGCTGACCCAACTGCCGGATTGGCGCAGAAATCGTAATCCTTGCCGCGAATTAAATTCAGACTGCTGCCCGCGCTTGTATTCGCGCCGCCCGCCAGCGCCAGCAATTCCAGCAAGCGCACGCGGCGTTGCAGCAAAAACCGCCCCGGATGCGAGACCGCGCCCATCACGGCTACGGGCTGGCTTTGATAATCCTTGATCAGCACATCCACCTGCGGCGCGCGCAGGTATTTGCGCAGCTTGTCTTCGATGACCTTTGAAAGTTCGACCTCGGTCAAACAGGCAGCCCGTATCTCGTCCAGAAACGGAATGCGAATGCGGCCGCCATTGTCCACACGCGCCTCGCGTCCCATCTCGGGATGGCCGAAAACGCGAATGTCCAACAAGTCGCCCGGCCCGATGCGATAGCGCTGCTCGCCGGCGACACTCGCCCGCGCGTCACCGGCAACTTCAACACTCGGCTGTTGCGCACAAAGGGCGCCAGCCATGACGCACAACGCCGCGCTGCTCCGCGCCGCCCACAACACTGCTTTTTGCCACATAAAACGACCTCTGGTTTTCACGGGCTGGTTAGCTTGGAAGAAACCGGAAAACGCACGTTTCAAACTACACTGGTTGGGATTGAATGAATCCGCATACGCCTGCATCCGCGACGCTTACTTGGGGGCCAACTTGTGGAAAAGCCTAGCCGCCTCGCCCTGAAAATCAACACACGACCAAAGCCGCGAACGACTCTCACGAGAATGACTTAAATGTAATGAACGATTGGCTAAACAAGGTGGCTCAGTATCGCTGAACGACCTAGGGGTGTCAATTTTGGCAAGCAGCGCAACGGCCCCAGCAGGTGAGACGCATAATCGTGCGTGTTTGGCGGCCAGTTCAGCCGCATAGTATGAGGCCCGCCCCAACGCAGTATCACGTTCACCAACTTACATCCCGGAGGTCGCCAATGATGCCCGCAGTTGCCCGTCTGCTTTCCATCGCCACCTTGCTGCTTGCCGGTCTGGCGCAGGCCCAATCCATTCCCACACCCGAATCCGTGCTCGGCCACAAACCGGGCGATGATTTTTATCTCGCCACCACCGGGTATTTCGGCAACGAAGGCAGTTACGTAGACTTTTATGTTTACGGCGCATTGCACGTGGACATGCCACCCCACGGCGCAGCCGCGCGCGCCACCGCCAAGGCCAAGCCTGCTCACACGTCCACCTCAGCGCCGCGCAAACGCAAGTAACGAGACGTACTTTACGGCCTTGCCTCGCGCGAAGAAGGCGCGGCATGAATGAAGACCTGGTGGAACTTTATCTGCGCTGGCTTGACCGCCACGAACGGCAAGCGGGTGAAGACAGCCCCATCGCGCTGATCCTGTGCGCCGGGAAAAAGCGCGAG
>JANOWX010000116.1:0-23995 GCA_031418175.1 Acidobacteriota bacterium
ACGAATTCTTTGCTGTCAGGCGAGAAGGCTGGGAAGAGTTCGGCCCCGGTAAAGCCGGTCAATTGCGTGGCGGTCGCGCGGCCCCAGGCCAACGGTTCCGGCGGTTTGTCTGCGACCAGCCAACGCCAACCCAAGCCTGCGGCAATAAGCGTTGGCAGCGTTAGCAGCGCTGCCAGCGCCAACCAGAGCTTGCGCCGCGTGTGGCTGGGCGCTGGGCCGGAACCGCTGCCGCTCGTACTGCCGCTGTTCAACGAATGCGCGGGCGAAGAATCCAATTCGCGTTTGAGCCGTTTGAGCACGGCGCACAAATCGCCCGCCGTCTGGTAACGCAAGTCCCGGTCTTTTTCGAGCATGTGGCTGATGATGCGCTCGAATTCCACGCTCAAGTCCGGGCGCACTTGCGTCAGCGGCAAATGCGGGTGATGCGCGACGGCATCCAGAATGGCGGCTGGCGTAGCGCCCTTGAACGGCGAACTGCCCGCCAGCAATTCGTAAAGCACGACGCCCAGGCTGAAAATATCACTGCGCGCGTCCACTTCGCGCCCCAGCGCCTGTTCGGGCGACATATAACGCACCGTGCCCAGCACCGTGCCGGGGTTGGTCGCCGCCAGATCGTGGCCGTCGCCCAAAGTATCGGCCAAGGCCTGATGCTTTTCGGTCAACTTGACCAACCCGAAATCCAGCACCTTGACGTAATCGTCGCGCCGCAGCATCAGGTTTTCCGGCTTGATGTCGCGGTGGATGATGCCTGCTTCGTGCGCGGCGCTGAGGGCGGCGGCGATTTGCAACGCGATCTCGACGACCTCTTTCGCGTCCAGCTTGCCGGCGCGCGCGGTCAACGCGCGCTCGCGCAAGGTCTGCCCCTCGACGTACTCCATCGCAATGAAGTGCGTCCCGCCAGCCTCGCCGATGTCATAAACGGTGACGATGTTGGGATGGTTGAGCGCCGACACCGCGCGCGCCTCGCGGGCAAAGCGTTCGACGCGCCCGGCGTCTTCGACGAATTGCGGGGGTAACACCTTCAGCGCCAGCCGCCGTTTCAAGCGTTCATCCTGCGCCAGATAAACTTCGCCCATTCCGCCCACGCCCAGCACCGCGAGAATTTTATAGGTCCCCAATTGCGCGCCGATCAGCGAACGCTCCGCTTGGCCGGCCAGTTGGCGCGCGGCGATTGCCAGGGCCGGCTGGCCCAGAAAGGCGCCCGCCGCCTGGGCGTCGTGGGCTTGCAGCAACGAAGCGATTTCGCGGCGCAATTCTTCGTCACCCTCGGTGGCGCGGGTCAGAAAGGCGTCGCGCGCGTCCGGCGGCAGCGCCAACGCTTCATCAAGCAAGCGATCAATCTGGGCCCAACGTTCAGCGTTCATTGAAATATTTTCCCGGCGGTTGGCAGGGTAGGGGCGCAGGTTGCGCGCGCCACCTGCTGATTGCGCGCGCAATGTACCACATCCGGGCAGGCGTCATTGCGGGGCAGCCGGACTGTTGTTGAGTTCGCGGAACAGCCAGGCTTTGGCTTTGTTCCATTCGCGGATGACGGTGATTTCGGCAAGGCCTAAAATTTCGGCGACTTCTGCGTTGCCGAGTCCGCCGAAAAAGCGCAACTCGACGATGCGGCTTTTGCGTTCGTCCAGTTGGGCCAGGCTTTTCAGCGCATCGTCCAGCGCCAGCAAATCCGCGGTCGGCGCCGTGCCGAGTTCGGCGGCGGCGGCGAGCGAAACCTGTTGCGCGCTTTCACCCGCGACGCGCGGACGCTGGCGCGCGAAATCCACCAAAATGCGCCGCATGATTTGCGCCGAGACGCCGAAGAAATGCGCGCGGTTTTTCCACTCGACGTTCTGCCATTCGATCAACCGGATGTACGCCTCATTGACCAAGGCCGTCGGTTGCAAGGGGTGCCCGGCGCGTTCCTTGGCCATGTATTGCCGGGCCAGCCGGTGCAATTCGGCCTGCACCAGCGGGATCAATTGTTCGAGCGCCGCCGCGTCGCCGTTGTTCCAGGCGATCAGAAATTGCGTCACCTCTTTGGTTGTTTGCGTAGCCATCAGGTCCCTCCGCCACTTGGTTCGCGCCAAGGTAAGCGGGAAAATTACCACAATTGACCATTGCACGCGATGCGCAACGCAGTTCATTGGGGCGCAGCTTGGCCCGCCGCGCAAAAAAATATTTGCGCGTGCTGATAGTTTTCGTCGTGTGCTTGCGCCTTAACAGGTGAGCGCAATGAGGCGTTCAGGCAATGACAACGCAATGCACTCAAGGAGACAAACGCTATGAACAACCAAGACACCAACAACGAATCCATCGTGATCGCAGACCTGACCGCGCAAAACGCCGACGAAATCAAAGGTGGGCCCACCTCACAGAGCAAACGCACTGTTGTGCTGCAATCCTCCGTGGCTGGCGGGTCGGACGACGACGATATGTCAGGCGGCCTTTCGAGCAACCACAACGAAACCGTCGCGGCGGATGAAGCCGCAGACAATGAGGTGGAAACGGCGCGCTTGGCCGATCTGGTGGTCAGCGAAGAACAAAGCGGCGAAGTCAAAGGCGGCATCCTGGTCGGCATGCTGCTGCCCGCCATTCAGAAGGTCAGATAAGCCGCTGCCCGCGCAATCACGCTCTACAACATCAAACCGGGGTAGTGGTAAAAATGTAAGGCTCATCAGTTTTTGTCGCGTAGCGACAGTTGAGTTTAGCCGTGGTTTTCAAACCACGGTAGAGGTGCGGAGTGGTTCCGCGACGCGGAACGGCTGCCAATCTTTCCCGGCGTTGAAACGCCGGGCTAAATTCAAGTCGCCGCTACGCGGCTGCAAAACCACAGCCTTACATTTTTACCACTACCCAAACCGGGAGGGGTTTGGCTCCTCCCGGTTTCAATCAAATCCCTGTTTTATCGGAGAAGCTATGGTCGCCCAATTCAACACTTCCCCTTTCAATGCCCACACCAAGACCGGCTTTCTCGACCTGACGCCGCCGCATTGGGCGGCGCGCGGCTTGGCCTACGCAATCTTGTCCATCGTGGCGCTGGGGGCGCTGGCCGCCGTGGTCATTCAAATGCCTGAAACGGTGACCGCGCGCTTTGTGTTGACGCCGGTGCGCGGGGCCGATCCGGTCAAGGCGGCGCGGCCCGGCGTCATCGCGCGCGTCTTTGCCAGCGAGGGCGGTCAAATCAAGCACGGCGAATTGATCGCCACCTTGCAATCAGAGGCCGCCAGCGACCGGGCGGCGGATTGGCTGGCGTTGCAAACGCAACTGGCGGGCGCGGGCGAAAGCCTGACCAACATCAAGTTGCGCTACGAATCGCAACGGCTGAGCGAGGAACAAGAGCGCCACAAACTGGAACAGCGCAGCGCGCATCTCGACAGTCTGGCCGGGCACAAACGCAGCCAGTTGGAATTGACGCGCAGGCTGGCCGCGAGCTTCGCGACGCTCTTCAAAGAAGGCATCGTCAGCCAGGCGCAACTCGATCAACGCCAGATGGAAGTCAGCGAAATGTCCGCCGCCGTCGAACAATTGCTGGCCGAGCAGAACGACGCGCGCTTACAGATCAGAAAGCTGGAACTGGAAGCCCGCGCGCGCCAGACCGAATTCAAAGAGACCGAACGCAAATTCAAACAAGAAACCGCGACCAGCGAAATCCGCGCGCAGGCCTTAAAAGCCGGACTGGCCGACAGCGCGGGCGGGGAAGTAAAAATCGCCGCGCCCTGCACCGGCACAGTCTTGCGCTTGCACATTCGCGGCAGCGGCGCGGTCGTCGGCAGCGGCGAGACGCTGGCCGAAATCGCCTGCACGGGCGCACCCTTGCAAGCCGAACTGAGCTTGCCGGAAACGGGCTTGGGCAAATTGAAATTGGAACAGGGCGTGAAGCTGAAATACGACGCCTATCCTTATCAACGCTTCGGCGTGAAATACGGGCGCGTGGCCTGGCTCAGCCCAGCCAGCAGCGAGACCAAGGCGGGCCAAGCATTCAAAGCGCACGTCGCCTTGGCCGAAGGGGAAATCATTGTGAAAGGGCAGCCGCAAGCCTTGTTGCCGGGGATGAGCGGGCAAGCCGACATTGTCATCGGAAAGCGTTCGCTGGTCAGTTACGTGTTTGAACCGCTGCGGCAGTTGAAAGAAAACATGAGCGATGTGCCGCCCACTGTGGCGAGCCGCTGACAAATGGCAAATGCGCTTCAAGTAGAGTCCTAAGTGAGTTGCCAAAAGTCTTTTGAAAAAAGATTCGGCAAGGGAATCCGGGCAGAGGAATGAGGGTCGTTGCCCAGTACTGCTATTCCCTTGCCGTCATTCCTTTGTCAACTGTCATTCTACAAATTACTTTTGGTCATTCACCTGGGGGATATGACTGTCACCGCAAATTTGAGCCGTGGCCGGGGCATCAGCTATGATGCCGCTTCCCGCACGTATCAATGCGAACGCAGCAACTCTAGGAGAACATTGTGAGCACACCTGCTGAAGCGCTTTCATCCGCGCTGACCTTGCGCGAAGACCGCTATTTCGATCCCGACCCGCAACAAAAAAAGATCGCGCTGGATTTATACCGGCTCGTCGCCGGCCAACCGCTGGTCTGCCCGCACGGCCACGTAGACCCGCGCATGTTTGCCGACCCGGCCTATGACTTCGGCTCGCCCGCCGATCTGTTGCTGATCCCCGATCACTATATTTTTCGGATGCTGTATTCGCAGGGCATTCCGTTGGAGCAGTTGGGTGTGCCGCGCTCCGCTGGCAGTGTGGATGGCGACGCGGTCGAGAGCGATCACCGCAAAATCTGGCAAACTTTTGCCGACAACTTTTATCTCTTTCGCGGCACGCCGACGGGGATGTGGCTGGCGGATGAGTTTTATAACGTCTTCGGCGTGCGCCAACGCCTGAACAGCCAGACGGCCCAGGCGGTTTACGATCAGATTGCCGAATGCCTGACCAAGCCGGAATTCCGCCCGCGCGCGCTGTTCGAGCGTTTCAACATCGCGGTGCTGGCGACGACCGATGCCGCGCACGACACGCTGGAACATCACCAGGCGATTAAGGCTTCGGGTTGGAAGGGCCGCGTAGTGCCGACCTTCCGCCCTGATGGCGTCGTCAATCTAGACCGGCCCGATTGGCGCGCGAACCTGGACGCGTTGAATGAAACCTGCGGCGTCGAAATCGGCAGTTGCGCCCAATTGATCGAAGCCCTGGAACAACGCCGCGCCTACTTCAAAACAATGGGCGCAACGGCGACCGATCACGCGGCGGAAAGCGCTTTGACCTGTGAACTGTCAGATGCCGAAGTCGAGGCGATCTTCCAGCGCGCGTTGCAAGGCAAGTTACATGGCCACGATGCCGCGCTGTTCACCGCGCACATGCTGATGCAGATGGCGCGCATGAGTTGCGCGGACGGGCTGGTGATGCAATTCCACCCCGGTTCATTGCGCAATCACAACGCTGAGGTCTTCGATAAATTCGGCTTTGATACAGGCTGCGACATCCCGTTGGCGACCGAATACACGCGCTCGCTGCGGCCTTTGCTCAATCGTTACGGCAACGATCCGCGCCTGACGCTGATTCTGTTCACGCTGGATGAGACGACGTTTGCGCGCGAACTCGCGCCGCTGGCCGGGCATTATCCGGCGGTCAAGCTCGGCCCGCCCTGGTGGTTCAACGACAGCCTGAACGGCATGCGCCGCTTCCGCGATCAGGCCATGGAAACCGCCGGGCTTTACAACACAGTTGGTTTCAATGACGACACGCGCGCGTTTCCTTCGATCCCGGCGCGCCACGATCTGGCGCGGCGCGTTGATGCGAATTGGATCGCGGGGCTGGTCGTGCGCGGCAGCGTGACCGAAGACGACGCGGTCGAGATGATGCACGATGCGGCGTACCGCTTGGCGCAGCGGGCCTATAAGTTTGCCTAAATCGAAACAAGCAAGATTGGCACACTGTTTTCCACGGTCTTGAAAACCGAGCCAACCAAACATCCCCCGGCGTATGGACGCGGCCGCCTTGGAAAAAAATCCGGGCTGAAACGCTGTTTGTGTATGAGTCACTAACAGGGCATTGCTTGGGAAAAGCTCAGCGAACCCTTGGGGTTTTATTTTCGTTGGGCCGGTGGAAGAACTTAGACGCGGCCTGCGTCTAACAAGAGCAGCGCGAAAATTCATTCGCCTGCACGCTCCATCAACCCCGGCGGTCAATTGCGATTCAAAGCTGTGCTGTTGCGCACGTCTCGTTTGCTGGCGGAATTCGTTATGAAGTTTCAGAAATGCTGTTCCTGCGGTTTGTTGCTTTGGGCCGTGCTCAGTTCATTGGCCTTCGCACAAATGGCCGGAGAGAACGGGGCGGCCAATGGCGCCACGCCGGTCAAACCCAAACCCGTCAAACCCGCCTCCATTGTTCCGCCTGAAAAAGCGCAGCCGATTCAACTAACCCGGTTCAATAGCGCGCCGGCGATTGATGGCCTGTTGAATGATGAAGTGTGGGCGACGGCGGCGGTCTTCAAAGACTTTTTGCAAACCCGGCCGGGCGAAAACGTCGCCCCTTCGTTGCCGACCGAAGTGCGCATCGGTTACGACGCGCGGCATCTTTATTTCGCCTTTCGCGCTTGGGACGAAGCGGGCAAGGTGCGCGCGACCGTCGCCAAACGCGATAACGTGTGGGATGACGATTTCATCTGGGTGGCGCTCGATACGTTTAACGACCGGCGCAAAGCCTACGTGCTGGCCTTCAATCCGCTGGGCATTCAGGCGGACGGCATTTTTACCGAAGGCGGTTTTGGGAATAACGAAGATTACAGCGTGGACATCGTGATGGAATCGAAAGGCCAGGTGGTTGACGATGGCTACATCATCGAGGTCAAGGTGCCCTTCAAATCGTTTCGTTATGAAATCGGCAAAGGCAAGTCGTGGGGCCTGCATTTGCAACGGACGATCAAACACAAGAACAACGAACAAACCTCGTGGATGCCGCTGGCGCGCGACCAAAACGGCTTGCTCAATCAGGCCGGCCAGATCACCGGGATTGAAAACATCTCGACCGAACACAACCTCGAAATCATTCCCAGCCTCACCGTTTCAGAAAGCGGCCGCCGCGTTTCAGCGTTACCTGCGGGCCTTTCAGCGCTCAACGACCCTGGCCGGTTTGTCAATCAGCCGCTCAATTTCGATCCCGGCCTGTCGCTCAAATACAGCCTGACGCCCAACATCACGCTCGATTTCACGATCAACCCCGACTTCGCCCAGGTCGAAGCCGATCAAACGGTGCTCACGGCCAACCAACGCTTCCCGCTCTTTTTTGAAGAGCGCCGCCCGTTCTTTCTGGAAGGCATCGAGATTTTTCAAACCTCATTGCAACCGGTGCATACGCGCACCATCGTTGACCCTGATTACGCCGCTAAAATCAGCGGCAAGCGGGGCCGCAACACCTTCGGGCTGATGCTGGCGGCTGACCGCGCGCCGGGCAATTACAGCCTAGACGAACGCAACGATCCGGCGGCGCGGGCCGGCATCGCCAGGTTTCTCGATCATCGCGCTTACATCGGCGTCGTGCGCGCCAAACACGATGTCGGGCGCGAATCCGAAATCGGGCTGATCGCCACCAGTTACAACTTCATCGAAAAACACAATCACGTGGGCGGCATTGATGGGCGCTTCAAGCTGAATCCGCAGGCCGTGTTTTCGTTTCAAGCCCTGGCCACCAACTCGCGCCGTTATTTTTATAGTCCTGACGCAGACCGGAACATCTTTCGCACGGGCAACGGCTTCGGTTACGCCGCCACTTTCGATTACACCCAGCGGCGCTACGGCCTCTTCGCCATCAGCGAAGGCCGCACGCGCGATTACCGCGCCGACGTCGGTTTCACGCGCCGCACCAACTCCAATTTCAGCGGCCTGTTCGCGCGCCTCAGCAGCGACCCCAAACGCAGCCAGCAAGCCAAGCTGCAAACCTGGCGCATCTTCAACCGCGTGGGCGGCAATTACGATTGGCAAGGCCGTTCGCAACAGATGCAGGCAGGCAGCAACCTCCTGCTGCAATTCCAAAAGCAAATCAGCGTCGGCTTCGGCGGCAATCGCAGGTATGAGCGCGTCTTTGAAGAAGAGTTCGGAGCCAAACGCGCGTTGACCCGCGCGGGCGCCTTTGCCGGAATCAGTCCCGAACGCAGCGCCGCCGGGAATAATGTTTTCATCAATGTGAACGCGCGCCCCAGCAAGAAATACTCAGCGCAAATGGAAGCCGGGCTTGCGACGGCTGAACTGGATTACGACTTTGGCGCGGGCCGGCGTTTCCCGCGGGTCAGCCCGGCGGCGCTGGCACAGCCGGACGCGGCGCTTGATCCCGGCGCGGGGCGCAGCGTGTTTTTGAATACCAGCTTTGCCTATCAGCCGGCTGATCCGTTGCGCTTTGCGCTGAATTACACCAACAGCCGCTTGACGCGCCGCGAGACGGGCCTGCTGGCCTACAAGGACAACATCTATTCGTTCCGCGCGACCTATCAATTCACGCACTTTGTCTTTCTGCGCAGCCGCATTGATTACTCGACCCTGGGCGCGCGCGTGCGCGGACAATTTTTGTTTGGCTGGACGCCGCATCCGGGGACTTCGTTTTATGCCGGCTACAACGACGACATGAACTATCACGGCTACAGCCCGTTCACCGCGCGTTACGAACCGGGCTTCCAACGCAACGGCCGAACGTTTTTCATCAAGCTGTCGTACCTGATTCGCCAGAGCATCAAGTAAATTGCGCTGCCAAGAGACACCTTGCGAGCCAGCAGTTGCGGCTTCCGGGTAGTTATAACCGCCCGTTCTGCGGCGCTATTCGGTTTGCGTTGCGCGACGTGGCGGAAGCTCGGCAAATGCCGCTGCCAGCGGCTCCACTGCAATGGTCGGAGGTGACGGCATTGCTGCGCGCGCTCGGTCTGGAGTTGCGGCTCGGCTTGGCACGGGCGGCGTAAGCTGACCTGGCCTACGACCACAGGGCAGGCCAAATAAATCCTGACCAGCGCGACCTCCAAAGGCGAATTGCTCGACAAGCGCCAGTACATTGACGGCGGACTGAACCTGGTCAAGGTCGAATCGTTCCGCTTTCACGATTTCAAATTTCGCATCTTCGGCGACACCGCCATCGTCAATTGCCGGATTGATTGGAAAAGCACCTGGAACGGCCAGCCGTGGAATTCGGACTTTCTGATGACCGATGTCTGGCTGAAACAAAAGGACGGAAGCTGGCGCATCGTGGCGCGGCATTCCACTTATCCGGCCAATGGCAAGCCTTGAGCGGCTGGGTGCAGGCGCAACCTATTCTCATCAGCAGGTGGAATAGGTGGAAACAAACCGTCGCTGTTGCACGTCACGCCCTTGCCCAGCCTCTCACAGGGCGAAAGCAATCAGGTGAAACACTGGTACTGGCAACGCCAACTCAACGCGCAATCAGAAAAACGCCAACTCGATTTGGAAATTGCGGCGACCGCCAAAAGCACGCGCTTACAGATCGAAACCGAGGTGCAAGCAGGCCGTCTGGAATGGAAGCTGCGCGATCCGCGCGGCGCGGTGCGCGCGAGCGGCTTTACTCTTGCCTGACAACGCAGCGACGTGGCCGATTCCGGCGAACTGGAACCGCTAACGGGTCAGTGGAAGCTGGAAGTGAAGGCGAAAGGAATGCGTGGTGGTTACAAAATCAACTGGGTTTCACGGCTGCCGTGAGCGTATCATCAACTGTCTATCGCGTACTTCTGACAACAGTATTCACAAGGAGATTGCCCATGCGCTCGAAACTTATCTTTGCCTTGCTGCTGGTCGCATCGTTCGCGCTGCCCACGTTCCACCGCAGCGCGGCGCAAAATGCCGACGCACAAACGGTGCGTATCCAACGCATCGAAAACGGCCTGCTGCCCCCCGTCGTCGTCAAAGGCCAGACGCAGCCCTTCAAGCTGTCTGACCAGATGGCGAAATACAAAGTGCCGGGCGTGAGCGTCGCCGTGATTCAAGACGGCAAGCTCGCGTGGGCGAAAGGCTACGGCGTAATTGAGGCGGGCGGCACGACAGCCGTCACAGCCGACACGTTGTTTCAAGCGGCTTCGATCAGCAAGCCCGTTGCCGCACTCGCTGCGTTGGCGTTGGTTGAACAAGGCAAGCTCAGTCTCGATGAAAACGTGAACGCCAAACTCAAGTCGTGGCAAGTGCCGGACAATGAATTCACGAAAGAGCAGAAAGTTACGCTGCGTCGTTTGCTCAGTCACAATGCCGGATTGACCGTGCATGGCTTTCGCGGCTACGCCAGCGACGAAGCCGTGCCGTCGGTCGTGCAAATTCTCAATGGCGAAAAGCCGGCGAACTCAGCGCCGATTCGCGTGGATATTTTGCCCGGCAGCCGCTGGCGCTATGCGGGCGGCGGCTACACCGTGATGCAGCAATTGATGCTGGATGTGACGGGCAAGCCGTTCGCGCAACTGCTGCGCGAACTCGTACTCGACAAGCTCGGGATGAAGCAAAGCACGTATGACCAACCGTTGCCGGAAACCATGGCGAGCAAAGCCGCGAGCGGGCATCGCGCGACGGGCGCAATGGTCAAAGGCAAATGGCACACGTACCCCGAAATGGCGGCGGCGGGTTTGTGGACGACGCCGAGCGACCTGGCGCGCTTTGCCATCGAGTTGCAGCAGGCTTACGCCGGCAAATCGTCCAAAGTGATTTCGCAGGCGATGGTCAAGCAAATGTTGACGAAACAAGCGGGCGATTATGGCTTGGGCGTTGGCGTCGGGGGCGCAGGCAAGACGTTGCAATTCAGTCACGGCGGCTCGAATGAAGGTTTCAAATGCATGCTCGTTGCGTTCGCGGAAACCGGGCAAGGCGCGGTCGTGATGACGAACGGCGATCAGGGTTCGCGGCTTGGCGATGAGCTTTTGCGCGCGCTTGCCAAAGAATACGGCTGGCCCGCGCGGCAAGCGTCGGAACGCGAGCTGGCAAAAGTTGATGCGGCGATCTATGCCGAGTACGTTGGCGAGTATGAATTCCGTCCCGGCCAGACGCGCAAGATCGTGCAGGAAAACGGCAAGCTGTTCATCGCGCCCGCGCCCAACGTGAAGTTCGAGTTGTTCGCGGTTTCGCCGGCGCGCTTCTTTATCGAAAGCGACGCCAACGTCTGGCATCAGTTCAATCGCAATGCCGAAGGCAAGGTCAGCGAGTTGGTGATCGAAGTTGATTCGTCAAAGACTGTGCTCAGACGGATGGATTTACCGAAAGTCGCGGTCGGCGATTTAAGCTGGCTCCTCGGCACTTGGAAGCACGAGACGGCGACAACGACGACGTTTGAAAGCTGGCGCAAAGCGAGCGACAAAACATTGGAAGGCGAAAGCTGGCGCGTGAATAAGGCTACGCAGCAGAAAGTTTTTGGCGAAGCGATCTTGCTGGCCGAACTGGGCGGCGAGATTTTTTATTTGCCGAAGACTTCCGACAACCCTTTGCCGGTGGCCTTCAAGCTGAATTCGAGCAACGCGAAAGAAATCGTCTTTGAAAATCCGAAACATGATTTTCCGCAGAAGATCAGCTACAAACTGAACGCGGACGGGACGGTGACGGCGCTGGTCGAAGGCACGATGAACGGGCAGCCGCGCAAGCTCGAATTTCATTATGCGAAGGCGGCGCAGTAATGGGAGACGGTGTTCAGAGTACCGGCTTCAGCGAAAAATCGTCTGGTCATTCGATCCGCAGGTCGTTTGACCGCTTCAGGAGCGCCGCCCTCACCCACAACGCAGCCATCGCGGTCGCCAGCCACCCACAAGGCGGCGCGTTTTGCAATTCCAGCCGCTGCGCCGTGCCGTACAACCGTTCCAGCCGCGCCCGCGTATTTTTCAATCCGATGCCTGGTTTCGCCTCCATCCCGGTTGGGCCGGCTGGCACCGCTGGCAACCCCGGCCCGTTGTCATGCACGCGCAAGAGCTTGCGCGTGCCGCTGTGTATGAGGCCAGGGCGAATTACCTTTGCGTTCGCGTGCAGTTACAATCGGGGACGCAGGCGTGGGTTTATGTGAGTAACGAATAAAAGGTTTGTCTCATGCGAATAACGAAAGCCGTGTTGTTCATCCTGGCCGTCTTCAGCGCAGCGCAACAGGTCGCGGCGCAACCCAAGAAACGCATCGTGATTGCCGCGAACACAGTGTTGGATGGCAAGGGCGGCGTGTTGCGCAATACGCGCCTCGTGATCGAATGCGGCAAGATCGTCGCGCTCGGTCCGAAAGCCGCGCCGCCCAAAAGCAAAGTGGATTACGACTTGCGCGGCTTGACGGTGATGCCGGGTTGGATTGACGCGCACGTACACATCACGTGGAGTTTCGGCAAAGACGGCCAGCACGCGGGCTTCGGCACGGAGTCGCCGGAGACGGCTTATGCCGCCGCCGCGAATGCCTGGGCGACGTTGCGCGCGGGCTTCACGACCGTGCAAAGCGTAGGCTCGCCGCTTGACCTGCCGTTGCGCGAAGCGATCAAGCAAGGCGCGCTGCCCGGCCCGCGCTTGCTGACGGCAGTCGAGGCCTTGATCGGGCGCGGCGAAGCCAGCGCTACGCCGGAAGAAATTCGCGCTTTCGTGCGCAAGCAAAAAGCCGCCGGTGCTGACCTCATCAAGCTGCTGGCTTCAGGCAGCATGCGGCAAGGTGAGAGGACGCTTTCGCCAGCGCAACTCAATGCCGCTTGCGCTGAAGCCAACAAGCTGGGCTTGCGCACGCTCGTTCACGCTTACCGCGACGCGGTTCCGGCGGCGCTGCAAGCCGGCTGCACGCAGATCGAACACGGCATCGGTGCGACGGATGACGCGCTGAAATCGCTGGCGGAAAAAGGCGTCTACTTCGACCCGCAAACCGGCGGAGTGATTCACCATTACCTTGAGTACAAAGAAAAGTTCGTCGGCACGCTCGGCTATCCCGCTACGCTGGAAGGGTTCGCGCCGCTGAACGAACTGCCGCCGCTGTTGCACGACGTGTTGCGGCGCGCGCTGAAAGTGCCGGGCTTGAAAATCGTCTTCGGTTCAGACGCCGTGGCGGGCATGCACGGTCGCAACGCCGAAGAGTTCATCAATCGCGTGCGCGACGGCGGCATGGCTGCGATGGCGGCGCTGGTCTCGGCGCAAGCGCTCGGCGCGCAAGCCTTGGGGCTGAGCGATCAACTCGGTTCCATCGCGCTGGGCTTACAGGCGGACATCATTGCGCTCGACGGCGATCCGCTGAAAGACATCACGGCGGTGCGGCGCGTCGTCTTCGTGATGAAAGGCGGCGTAGTTTATCGGCACGACGCGCGTTGAACAGCGAACGGCCATCCCACTTTCGTCATCGTGCCATCCCGCAAACGGACAGCCTTATCATTCGACGCCCGGCTAACCTGCCTATTCGTAACGCTGTCTTTGCAGCGAGAGTTGGCACGGCGGTTGCCGCTCAAAACGCACCTGCTCCTGCATCCGACATTCATCAACGCAGCGATTGGCTCATCGAACCACCGATTGAAAGGGAGGAACTATGCAAACACTTTGGCAAGACCTGCGCTACGGCGCGCGAATGTTGTTCAAACAGCCCGGCTTCACGTTGATTGCCGTGCTGACGCTGGCGCTGGGCATCGGCGCGACGACGACGCAATTCAGCGCGGCGGATGCGACGCTGATCAAACCGTTCGCCTTCCCCCAACAAGACCGGCTGGTCGTGCTGTTTGAGCAAATGCAGAGCATGGGCATCGCGCGCGGTTCGGTGTCGCCGGGCAACGTGCTGGAATGGCGCGCGCAGTCGCAGACCCTGCAAGAGGTCATCGTGCTGCGCAACCGCGATTTCACGCTTTCAAGCGAGGGGCCGCCGGAGCGGTATACGGCCTACACCGTGTCAGCCGCGTTCTTCGAGGCCTTGGGCGTCAAACCGCAACTGGGCCGCACCTTCCAACGCGGCGAAGACGAAGCGGGCCGTGAACAGGTGGCCGTCTTGCGCCACGCCTTTTGGCAGCAGCGTTTCGGCGGCAAGCCGGAAATCATCGGCCAGCAAATCCTGCTCGATGACAAACCGTTCACGATCATCGGCGTGATGCCCAAGGCTTTCGACTTCCCTTATGGCGGCGGCGAAATGTGGACGCCCTTTGTTTTCGAGCCATTCGGCAGGAACATCGCAATCATTACCTGCGCGTGCTGGGCCTGTTGCAACCGTTTGCCGCCGCCCGCCGAAGTTCGTCCGCCTTCTTTCAACGCCGCATGCACGGCGGGTTTACTCGCTTGCAAGGCGGGCGAGAGGCCGAAGACGAGGCCGGTCAGAATCGTCAGGCCGGTGGTAAATGCCAGCACGCGCCCATCCAGCGCCAGGTTGCGCAGGTAAGGCATCGCGCTCAACGGCCCGGCGGGGATGGCCGCGATCAACGCGTCAACGCCCCAACGCGCCAGCAAGATGCCGAGCGCGCCGCCGAGCACGGCCAGCACCAAACTTTCGGTCAGCAATTGCCGCAAGATGGTCGCGCGATTTGCGCCCAACGCCAGCCGTATCGCCAATTCCTTTTGCCGCGCGGCCGAACGCACCAGCAACAGATTCGCCACGTTGGCGCAAGCAATCAGCAAGACCAACGCGACCGCAGCCAACAACGCGAACATCAGCGGCTTGACGCTGCCGATGACTTCCTGTTGCAACGGTTCGAGGAAGACGCTGGTGTTCGTATGGCTGTCAGGGAATTGCCCGGCGATGCGCTGGCCGATGGTTTGCAATTCGGCTTGCGCTGGCGCGGAACCGCCCTCGGGCTTGAGCCGTCCGATCACTTTGACCCAATGCATGCCGCGCCGCTGACGGCGGCTTTCATCCGGCGTGAGCGGCGCCCAAAATTCCGTTGCACCACGCGGGGCGAAATGGAACGACGGCGGTAGCACGCCAATCACTGTCCACACTTCGTCATTGATGCGCAGCGTCTGGCCGACCAATTTGGGATCGCCGCCGAAACGCTGTTGCCAGGCGTTGTGCGTAATCAGCAACACCTTCACCGCGCCCGGCTGATCTTCTTCGTTTTGAAACACGCGGCCCAGCATTGGTTCAACGCCGAGCAGCGCGAAGAAATTGGCAGACGTGCGCGCGCAGAGAATCGCTTCGCGCGCCGCGCTGCCCTGCAAAATCATCTGGCAACTCGCATAGGCCGCCACGCCCGCCAAGGTCTGGCTTTGCCGCCAGTCCAGAAAGTCGGGATACGAAGCCTCGCGGCGCGGAAAATCCGTTTGCGGCGTGCGCTCCCACAGATGCACCAACTGTTCCGGGTCACGGTACGGCAGCCCGTTGGCCAGCGTCGCATTGACCACCGTGAAGACCGCCGTATTCGCCCCGATGCCCAACGCAATCGTTGCCACCGCGATCAAGGCGAACCCCGGCTGTTTGCGCAAGGTGCGCAGTGCATAGCGTAGATTTTGCAGGATGGTGTTCATGATTTGCTTTCTAAAGTTTGGATGCCATTCCGCGAACGAAAATCGAAGCATACCTGCCAAGTGCCGTGCCAGAGCGGTGCGCGGGCTAAGTCGTTGATTGCGTGTTGGGGCTGGTGAACTCCGTCGGGCAGAGGTGTTCGCTTTCGAGAATGGCGCTTCCCAGATTCGCGCAAGGGATTGGCGTAGCGCCTCCGCCGGTTTGCGTGTGATTCCAAATCTGTGGGCAAGTTTGCGGACTGAACGAACCGGCGCTGAGACGTTTATTCCACTGCCCTTATTCCTTTGCCAATGGCAGGGAATAGGGGGCAGCGGAATGATTGCTACACTTTGCTTTTTCTGGCTTAGGCCACTGATTTTAGAAAGCCGATCAACTCCGCTGTCACTTCCGCAGGCCGTTCCATTGGCACCCAATGCCCCGCGCCTTCGAGCAGCACTTTCCCGCGCAGGTCGGCCATCCACTTGTCCATCGCCGTGAGCGCGCGGCCCCCGTGGAATTGCAGCACCGGGTCGAGCGTGCCGGCGATGAACAGCGCGGGTTGTTGAATGCTGCCGGTTTCAGGCGTTTCGAGTTGCGGCGTCAGCGCGACGTTGCGGTCAATGTTGCGGTACCAATTCAGCGGCCCGCGCAAGCCGCTCTGCTGATATTGCGCGACGTAATAATCCAAATCGGCTTCGGTCAGCCAGGCGGGCAATTGCGCCGGATCGGTCATGCCATCCAGAAACTTTGCGGTTGAGGGTTTGCGCCCAGGCCGCAACGCGGGCGGCAAATCGCCGGAGATGGAGTAATAGATCATCCGCAAACTCTTCGGCAGATCGGCTTCGAGTTCGGCTTCGGCCACACCCGGCTGTTGGAAGTAAACCATGTACCAAAAATTGTCGCCGTAAAATTCCTGCTGCGTCAGCGTCCCCGCGCGCCAACGCGAATAGGGCACGCTCAACCCCGCGACCGCCCGCACACGCTGCGGATGCAACAACGCCGTATGCCAAGCCACCGGCGCGCCCCAATCGTGCCCGACGACGAAAAACCGTTCGTGTCCCAACGCCGTCGCCAAACCCGCGACATCATTGGTCAATTCGATAATGTTGTAATCCTCGATATGCGGCGGACGGTCGCTGCCGCCGTAGCCGCGCTGATCGGGCACGGCGACCTGAAACCCGGCGGCGGCGAGCGGCGCAATCTGGTGCCGCCACAGATACCAACATTGCGGCCAACCGTGCAGCAGGATCACGAGTGGGCCGGTACCTGTGACGACGGTGCGGAGGCGGATGCCGTTGGTTTCGATGAGTTGGAAGTTGGGCTCTTGCATATCGTTACTCATTGCTACACAGGTTGGCTCAGTGTTTTAAGACGTTCAGCCAACGTTGCTTGCATTGACGTCAATCCCTCTCCATTCGGGAGGTATTTCAGGATTCGATGGTGACGAAGGTCAAAAGGCACATCATCAAGTGATTGTGATATAGGGATAACCGGGCGGCCAAGAGTATGAGCGATGCCTGTTTCATACATTACGTTGGGATTTCGGGTTGAGAAGTCCGCAACAACAACGCTGCTACGGAATAACAAATTGACAACCTCCTGGATTACGATACTTTCCCGCCAAATATCATCAGCGCGAAGACAGCGCAGGTTTGCTTCTGTACATGCACGTTGAATTGCAGCGTAGACTTGTTTGAAGCTCGCATCGAACGGCATCATGACCGAAACAAGCTCAGTATCTATTTCTAGATTTGGTAAGCTGAATACGGTTGGACTTACTGCTTGTGCGCGGACAGGTATGACAGAAAGGCATGTAGCTTGCTCTTTTGTGAGCACTCCGGCACTGGCTAAAATCGCCGGTAAGCCGACGTCTTTGACGGCCCAGTGAGTGCGATTCATCTCCCGGTCTCTTATGTCTAGTTCCAAGGCTAATTCAGCAAGTCTCGAGGCGGGAATTGTAGGCAAATCTGGGTAGAATTCGTACTCGAACTCTACCCTACCGTAATGGCTATTAATGCTCTTGAGAAAACCTAGCCGTGCGTCTGCTGCTTCAATCCTTTCGTATGCGAAGAGGGTTGGGAAAGACTTCAACTCGCGGATTGCCCCATCGCTTAGAGTTCCTAACTCCTGAGCAATTGCTTGATTGGTAAACTCAGCGACCTGAATGACTCTTTGACGCTCAAATTTGGCTGGCTTCCCATTCCATAATCCGGCCTTGTTTTCAACGATCAAGTTATACATCGCTCTTCTATTTATTCCTTTACGTTTGTCTTTATACCGCAAATACAAAACTATTTCGCTTGCACTTCAACCATTACTCTTTCCCATGTCTCGGAGGTTCGGTGGAATGTAGCTGGTAGCGGAGAGCAGTGCAACTTTCACTATTTAAAAATTTCGCACACAGAACCTGTGTCAGAGATGACTGACAGAGGTTCCGTATACACAGTTGAAAGTCGCGTTATCGCGTCAGTTCTGGGAACGAGTAGTCCCAGAAACGGACAAGCGTAGTAAGTCGCTGGCGCAGCCATTCCACTCAAATTGCTTCATTCAAACAAGTAACCGGTTCGCCGCGGCTGGCACGCCAGTTGGATTGCTGAACCAGAGCACCCTGCGAAAAGTTTCAACCTGAAATCGGCAATCCGGGCAGAGCCTTGTGACCGGCGCATTCCGGCGCGGGCCTGTCCCCACGAATGGAGCAAAGACATGAACGTTTTTTGGCAAGACCTGCGTTACGGCCTTCGCATGTTGTGGAAGAAGCCCGTCTTTACCTTGATCGCCATCCTCACCTTGGCGCTCGGCATCGGCGCGAACACGGCAATTTTCAGCGTGGTCAATTCGATCCTGCTGCGCCCGCTGCCGTACCACGAACCGGAGCGCCTGGTGCTGATCAATCACGACTATCCGCAGATCAAGCTGAAAGCCTCGGTCTCGGCCTTTGGCTATCGCCACTACCGCGACAATGCCAAAGCGTTCGAACACATCGCGGCGCTGCGCAACAACAGCTACAACCTGACGGGCGGCGGCGAACCGGAGCGCGTCAACGCGGTCAATGTCACGGCCAATTTCTTCCCGCTGCTGGGCGCGAAAGCGGCGCAAGGGCACGTCTTTTTGCAGGACGACGAAGCCGAGGGGCGCAATCGCGTGGTCGTGTTGAGCGAAGCGTTCTGGCGGCGGCGTTTTGGCGCGCGCGCCGATGTGTTGAATCAGCCGATCACGCTCAACGGCGAAAATTACACGGTCATCGGCATCATGCCGCCCGCGTTTAAGTTCGGAAACGAAATCGGTTTCAGCACCGACCTCTGGCTGCCGCTGACGTTCCCGCCTGATATTTTGACCTCGAACAGTCTGACCAATGAATTTTTGTTCGTGCTGGCGCGGCTGAAAAACGGCACGAGCTTTCAGCAGGCGCAAGCCGAACTGGACGGCCTCGCCGATGGTTTGCGCGCGCAATACATGCAAGGCGCGACGCGCCAGAACTGGGGGCTGACGCTGCAGGCCTTCAACGAATTGATCGTCGGCGACATTCGCGCGCCGCTCTGGATTTTGTTGGGCGCGGTCAGTCTGGTCTTGCTCATAGCCTGCGCCAACGTGGCGAACCTGTTGCTGGCGCGCGCGACCGAACGCCAGAAAGAGATAGCCATTCGCACCGCGCTAGGCGCTGGACGTTGGCGCGTCGTGCGGCAGTTGTTGACCGAAAGCGTGATGCTGGCTTTCATCGGCGGGTTATTGGGCTTGGGCCTGGCCGCCTGGGGCGTAGACCTGTTGAGCAAGCTGGAACAGTTGCGCGTGCCCCGCATGCAAGAGATTGGCTTGGACGCGCGTGTCTTGCTGTTCACGCTCGGTGTCTCAGTGCTGACGGGCGTGATCTTCGGCCTGGTGCCCGCGTTGCAAACGACGCGCGCCGATTTGCACGAGACCTTGAAAGAAGGCGGACGGCAGGGCGCGAGCCTGTCACGCGGCTGGTTGCGCAGCGCCTTCGTCGTGATCGAAACCGCGTTGGCCTTGATGCTGTTGGTTGGCGCGGGCTTGTTGCTGCGCAGCTTCTGGCATTTACAGCAGGTGAGTCCGGGTTTCGATTCGCAAAACTTGTTGACGATGAATCTGGCGCTGCCCGATTACCGCTACCGCGAACCGCAGCAGCGCGCGGCCTTTTATCAACAGGCGCTCGAACAGATGCGCGCCCTGCCCGGCGTCGTTTCCGCCGGCGCGACTGCGATCTTGCCGTTGAGCGGCAGCAATTCCAGCGGCAGCTTCCGCATCGAAGGCCGCCAGGTCGCGCAAAACGAATCGCCGCCGCACGGCGACCGTTGGGCCGTGACGGCGGGCTATTTCGAAACCATGAAAATCCCGCTCATTCGCGGACGGTTCTTTGAACCACGCGATGCCGCCGACGCGCCCGCCGCCACCACACCGGGGACAACCACGCCCAACGTCGCCGCGCCCGCTTCAGCAGCGCCCAGCGTGGCCATCATTGATGAAGAGTTGGCGCACAAGTACTGGCCGAACGAAGACCCGCTGGGCAAACGCATCACGTTTGAAGGCACACGCGAGAATCCGAAATGGCGCGAAATCGTCGGCCTCGTCGGCCACGTCAAACATCGCAGCCTGGAAGGCGAATCGCGCGTGCAGTATTACCTGCCGCATCCGCAACGCCCCCAAGCCGGCATGAATCTCGCCATTCGCACCACCGGCAAACCGACCGATTTGACCGCCGCCGTGCGCGGCGTGATTGCCGGCCTAGACCGCGACCTGCCCGTCTTTCGCGTCAACACAATGGAACAGTATGTCGCCGATTCGATGACGCTGCGCCGTTTCACCATGACGCTGTTGGGCATTTTCGCCGTGCTGGCGTTGGTGCTGGCGACGGTGGGGCTTTACGGCGTGTTGTCCTATTCGGTCACGCAGCGTTCGCATGAAATCGGCATCCGCATGGCCCTGGGGGCGCGCGCGGCAGACGTGCTGCGGCTGGTCGTGCGGCAAGGGATGGTGCTGGCCGGCGCGGGCATCGGCATCGGCCTGCTCGGCGCGTTTGCATTGACGCGTGTGATGAAGACGTTGTTATTCGGTGTCGGCGCGGCTGATCCGTTGACTTACGTGGTGATCGCGGGCGTGTTGGCGGCGGTGGCGTTGCTGGCGTGCTGGCTGCCCGCGCGGCGTGCGACAAAGGTGGACCCGATGATTGCATTACGGTACGAGTAACGCGCGGTGGCTTTCAAAGCTGCGCCAGCCAGGCATCGAAGGCGAGCAGCACCTGGAACTCGTCTTCGGATTGCAGCCGGTTCAGATAATCGGTCAGCAACTTGCCGCTCAGCATCGGCAACGCCAGGCTGGCTTCGCGTTTGACGTAGCGTTTGCGCTGCAAGTGATAAATCGTCAGCGCCCGACCGTCATAGCGCCAGATTTCGGGCACGCCCAATTCGACATAGATCGGAAACTTGTCGAGCGAATCGTGATGGATGTCTATCTCGACAGCGAGATCAGGCGGCGGATCAATCTCGAAGTTGAGTTCAAGCCGATGACCGATTTGCGCGGCGGTTTGAATGTAAAATCCGGCATCAGGCTCTTTGCCTACACTCTCGGCGCGTTTGCGCATGGTGGCCGAGCCACTGGAACGGGTTTGGATACGTAGTCTGAGGCTGAGCGCGCTCACGAGCTTCTCAATAAAGCGCACATAGGTTTCGTGTTCGAGTGAGAGTGTCATGGCTTGTAAAGTTCCTTTGTCGAAGCTGATGCGCAGCCCGGCCGGTTCGCCGACTTGTGTCAGCAATTCCTCGTATTCCGCCCAACTCACGTGGTGAAAAGTGATGGTCGTATCTTCAGGCAGCCGGGCAACGATGTCGTAGTGGCTAGCCGGTTTTTTGAGTGGCGCGGTGGCAGCGGCAGTGGCTCTGGTCATAAGTGTAAATTCGAGGTTGAAATTGAAGACGGCGGGAATTTAGACCTACCCGCCGCCCGCTTCAACTTACTATTCAACAGACTTCAATCAACAGTTCAAAGGTTGCAAGTGCGGGTTTAGAACGCAGCGGCGCCAGCCTCGGCGACAGCGTGGTCTTGGTCGCCTGACCCGCCGCTCACGCCGATGGCGCCCACGACCTCACCATTCTTTTTCAGCGGGATGCCGCCCGCAAAAATCATGATGCGGCCATTGTTGGAGGCGTGGATGCCAAAGAACTGATCGCCCGATTGACTGTGCGTCGCCAAATCTTTCGTGGCAATGTCGAAGGCCCGCGACGTGTAGGCTTTCTTGATCGAAATATCAATGCTGCCGATCCAGGCTTTATCCATGCGGACGTGCGCCACCAGATTGCCGCCACCATCGGCGACCGCAATGTTCATGGGTTGGCCTATCTCGGTTGCCTTGGCCTCGGCTGCTGCAATGATCCGCCGTGCATCTGCAAGTGTAATCACGTTGTTTCTCCTTTAGGTAAATGGTTATGTTCGGACTGTTATGCGAATGGGGCGAAGATAGCATTGATGTGCGTGGGGCACCAAGCGGGCAGGGCGGTCAGGCGCGCCGCGCGGTACCGTACCAATGACTACCGGCGTGCCAATACCACCTCCCGCCAACGTCGCACGCTCGTCATATCCAACCGCTCGCCTTTGAATTCGATCTGCTTGACCGCTTTCGTGCCGCCGTCACTTTCGCGCTGCAACACGCTGCTGATTTCCATCCAACTAACGTCCGCGAATTCCAGCTTGTCTTTGCCGAAGCCGCGCTCCTCGTCTGTCGCAAACGTGCCGATGACCAGCATTACGGGATGCGGTTGTTTCAGCCAGTAATCCACCCAGCGCGGTTCCTTGATCTTGAAAATCTCGCGGCCATCCTTGCGCCGTTCCAAATGCGAGTTGCCGGATTTCAGTTGCAGGTAAAGCCGCCGCCCCGTGCCTTTGCCGTCGTCGTCGGTGAACTCCAACTCCATATCAATGCCTTCGTCCGCCACCGCAGGAATCTCGAAGCATTTCTGGTTGGCGCTCTCGATACGCGCGCTCACTTCATGTACCAGCAGGTTTCCTTTGCGGCGTGAATCCAAACGCAACTGTTGGGCGGCGGCTAAACTTTCGACCTGTTCTCTTACCTCCTGGCTGGCGAACTGATTTTCGAGTTCGTCCCACAGGCCAAAGCGTTTCTCGCAAAAGTCACACTCCACCGAAGCTTCTTTTTTCTTTGCCAACAGCTTTTCCATCAGCACCTGCGCATTACCTTTTGGTCGGTGGCAATGCGGGCAGACATACGAACGCAGTCGTTGCACCTTTTCACACTTGTCTTGCAGGTGTTTGTGAATGTAGCTGGCGAAGATGACTTGTTCTTCTTTCGTCACGCCCGGTGCGAAATAGACGCTGATGTCGCCGTGGCTGGCGGCTGCGCGGGTGAGCTTGATGCCCATGTGATGCGCACCGGCGAGCGTCGCAAAGTCCGCCGCATCGCGCCACAGTTCCTTGAGCTTGAACGATTCGCTGTCGGCCAGTTTGACCACCAGCGTCGCGTAGATGTCGTCGAGGTAGCCTTGCACGGCGTAGCTCACAAACACCGCCGGATGCTCTACGACCGCCGGACGTTCGCGTCCGCAATGGCTGGGGAAGACCAGTTTGTCGCCCTGGCGCAAACACAGGCCGCGCTCTTCCAGTTGCCGTTCCATCTCGCGCAACACGACGCGTTCGTCGGCTGCGTCCAGGCGTTTCATTTCCGCGATGCTGCCGTCGCGTTCGACCGTCTGAAACAGCAGCCGCCCTTCGGCGATGCTGCGCAACGGCAGGCAGCCCAGTTCGGTCGGGTCCTGCCGCAGCGTGCGAATCACCGCCTGCGCGTAGGCATTCACCCACTCCGGTTGCAGCAGGACGAAAGTGCCGTAATCCAACTCCTTCACCGCGCCGGGGCCGTCCAGCAAGCCGATCACCGTTTGCAGCGTCGCGTCGTCAAAGCGCGGCTCGTCAGCCAGTCGTTGCCAGAGCTTTTCGCGCAATTCCTTGAAGGTCAGCAAGACCTCGCCCTCATCGCGCAGCTTCAGGATGTGATCTTTGATGAGTTTGAAGATGCGCGGCGACGTGCGCTTTTCCATCCGCGCCCACGGATGCGTGGGTTATTTGGGAGTTCGCGGCTCCGCCTCGCTCCATTCCAGCGCGGCTTCGCGGCAAAGCGTAAAGAGGGTAAAAAGAGCACAGCGTTACTTCGGCGTCCTTAGAAGGCGGAAGCTGAGGACGGCGCGGCGGGATTCCGGCAAGCCGCTGCCGCGAATCGCCGAACGGCAGGCCACGGCGGGGAGGAACCAGTCGCCGCCACGAATCACCCGGCCCGAGCCCGAACTAGGACCGCGTGGATCAGTAGTGGAGCTTTGACTGTAATAGCTTTCCCCATACCAATCCTGCACCCACTCCCACACGTTGCCATGCATATCATACAACCCCCACGCATTCGGTAGCTTCTGCCCAACCGGATGCGTCGTGTTGTCTGCATTATTAACATACAAAGCCATTGCATTGAGATCACCCGCATAATCTCCGGTTGATCCGGCGCGGCAGGAGTACTCCCATTCAGCCTCCGTCGGCAACCGGTAACTGCTGGCATCCTCCATCCCGTTGAGTCGCCGGATGAACGATTGCGCGTCGTCCCACGAAACCTTTTCGACCGGATGAT
>JANOWX010000117.1:0-3839 GCA_031418175.1 Acidobacteriota bacterium
GCCGTGATGCAGCACAATCTGGGTTGGTTCAACCACTACATCTTCGGCGAGGCCAAGCCGGATTTTGCAAAACCGGAATTGCCGAGCAAGGTTGATGACAAGAAAATGGCAGGTAATTGAAGGAGGAGTTTATGAGCACGCAAGCTGTTCCTGCCTTGCTAGCGAATGAATTGGATGAATTGGATGAATTGGATGAACTTGAAGAAATCGCGCCTGCCACTGTGCCGCTTTTCTTGCCGCTCGACATTGGCCCTGTGTTGTTGCGCTTGGAGAAAGGCCGGTTCACTTCAGCGGACTTCGAGTTCTTCGCGGCGGAAAATCCTGACCTCAGACTTGAGATGAACAAGGAGGGCGAAATGATTGTGATGATGCCTGTGGGCTTCGCCGGTTCGCGGCGAAATATCAAACTGACCACGCGTTTGGAAAATTGGGCGGAGCAAGACGGTTCCGGTATTGCCGTTGAGGCGACCGCCGGTTTCACCTTGCCCAATGGCGCTGAACGTTCACCAGATGCGGCCTGGGTGCGCCGCGAACGATTGGCGGCATTGACAGAAGCCGAGCAAGAAAAGTTCTTGCCCCTTTGCCCTGATTTTGTGGTGGAGTTGCGCTCGTCCTCCGACCGGCTCAAAACGGTGAAAGCCAAAATGGATGAGTACATCGAGAACGGCGCGCAACTCGGCTGGCTGCTTGATCCGCGCAAAAAGAAAGTCCACATTTACCGCCCCGGCCTGCCCGTCGAGATTCTCGACAACCCGGCGGAAGTTTCCGGCGACCCCTTGTTGCCTGGCTTCGTGCTCAAGCTGGCGGGCATTCTCGATTAGATCGGTTTGTACTTCGGTGTACGGGAAAGGCGCGGAGCGGGACGGTACCGCGCGCGCGCGCAAGCGGGGACAGCGCGTTTGCGCCACGGTGCTTTGCTTGACGCGCCGCTTGCTCACGCGCGCGGTACCGTCCCGGCGCTGCACCTTATGGGAATAATTGCCGCCCGCCACGGGATTCAACTCAGCGGAGGATCATTCGATGCAATCCGACAACTACGACGCGCTCATCATCGGTGCGGGACAAGCCGGGAAACCGCTCGCGCTTGATTTAGCCAACGCCGGTTGGAAGACCGCGCTGATCGAACGCGCGCACGTCGGCGGCACCTGCATCAACGTGGGTTGCACGCCGACCAAAACGATGGTCGCCAGCGCGCGCGTGGCCTATCTGGCACGGCGCGCGGCGGATTATGGCGTGCACACCGGCCCCGTCACCGTCAACCTCGCCGAAGTGCGCCAACGCAAACAGGCCCTTGTCGAAAGCTTCCGCAACGGGAGCCAGCGGCGCTTGGAAAACACGGCCAATTTGGATTTGCTGTTTGGCGACGCCTGCTTCACTTCCCCCAATTCAATTACCGTGAACTTGCGTGACGGTGGCACACGCACGCTGAGCGCGCCGAAGATTTTCATCAACACCGGCGGGCGTCCGGTCACACCGCGCATGGCGGGCGCGGACGCGGTGCCGCTGCTCGATTCGTCTTCGATCATGGAACTCGACGAAGTGCCCGCGCATCTGCTGGTGCTGGGCGGCGGCTACATCGGCCTGGAATTCGGCCAGATGTTTCGGCGTTTTGGCAGCCGCGTGACGATCATCCAACGCGCGCCGCAATTGCTGGGACGCGAAGATCAGGACGTGGCCGACGCAGTGCTGAAGCTGCTGCAAGAAGACGGCCTCGAGGTTTTGCTGAACACCGAAGCCGTGCGCGTCGCGCAAACCAATGGCGAGATCGAATTGACCGTCAAGACGCCAGCGGGCGAACGCGTGCTGACCGGTTCGCACGCGCTGGCCGCCGCCGGACGCGCGCCCAACACCGAAGCGCTCAACCTGGCCGCCGCCGGCATCGCCACCGACAAGCAAGGTTTCATCAGCGCCAACGAACGGCTCGAAACCAGCGCGCCCGGCGTTTATGCGCTCGGCGATGTCAAAGGCGGGCCGCATTTCACGCACATTTCCTACGACGATTACCGCATCGTGCGCGCGAATATGCTGGACGGTGGCAATGCAACAATTGCTGACCGGCTGGTTCCCTACACCGTGTTCATTGACCCGCAACTGGGCCGCGTGGGGTTGACCGAAGCCGAAGCACGCGCGGCGGGCCGCAATATCCGCGTCTTCAAAATGCCGATGAATTACGTCGCGCGCGCGTTGGAGATGGATGAGTCGCGCGGCTTTATGAAAGCCGTGGTGGACGCCGACAGCCAGCAAATTCTGGGTTGCGCGATTTTGGGCATCGAAGGCGGCGAACTGATGTCCATGCTCCAAATCGCCATGCTGGGCAAGCTGCCTTACACCGTGTTGAAAGACGCCGTCTTCGCGCATCCGACGCTGGCCGAGGCGTTCAACAATCTGTTTTCAAGTTGAAGACGGCGCGGCCTCGGCCCAGTAATCCAGCGTCTCCTGCGTAGCCGGGTCGCGCCGCTCCATCCAGCGTTCGGGGCGCTTCAGTTCCGCAAAGCCGAACTTGCGATACAAGCCGTGCGCGTCTTTGGTCGCCAACACCCAGCGGCGAAAGCCCTGCAATTCGGGGTGCGCGGTGATGACCTCGGTCAGCCACGTGCTCAGCCCCTGCCCTTGCTGCGGCTCCAACACAAACACATCGGCCAGCCACGCGAAGGTTGCGTAATCGGTGATCACGCGCGCAAAGCCGACTTGTTCAGCGTCGTGATAGAGGCCGAAACATAACGAGTGCGCCAGCGAACGCCGGACGACTTCGAGCGGACGGCCCGCCACCCAATAGGTCGCAGTGCTCAGGTGACGATGAATCAGTTCGATATCCAAGTGTTGCGGGTCGGTGCTGATGGTGTAGCCGCCGCGCCGCCATTCGTGAGTCATAGTGTTTCTCCGTTCTTGTCGTGGCGCTTCAAGGTGAGCGCGGAGCTAAGCCAACAGTTGGCGAACAAAGCAGCCGAGAGAATACGGAACAGCCGCAAATAACAAAAATGCTGACACCGGGTAAGCTCCACGACTTGGAACGTTAGCCGGAATTGCTTTAACGCCAAGACGCCAAGAGCGCCAAGAGGTATCAAAAGAGGAACTGAAGGATCACTTTCCACTTTCTTCTCCATCTTATTCTTGGCGCTCTCGGCGTCTTGGCGTTGAATTCGTACTAACGTTCCAAGTCGTGTAAGCTCAGCCATAATTTGTGATTGTCTTGTTCACCCGGTCCAGCTAAAAATGCGGGCTGCCGCTGCGCTCGCACTATCGGCGCAACGGATTCTTACCGCTTCACCAAGAGCAAGGAGTTAATGACTGAATGCCGCCAAGCAATGCCAACGCAATAAACAACTCGCCTCTTTACGACGAACGTCCGTGGGGCAATTTCACGGTGCTGGACGAAGGCGCTGACTACAAAGTCAAACGCATCGTCGTCTTGCCCGGCAAACGGCTGAGCTATCAGAAACACGCACAACGCTGCGAACACTGGATGATCGTGGGCGGCCAGGCCAACGTCACGCTCGACGGCCAGGACAAATTGCTCAGCGCGGGCGAATACATTGACATTCCCACCGGCGCGGCGCATCGCATCGAAAACTCCGGCGCCGAAAACATGACCTTCATCGAAGTGCAACGCGGCGCCTATCTGGGCGAGGACGACATCGTGCGTTTGCAAGACGATTACGGGCGCATGGCCTGACGTAATCAAACCTTCCCACGAAGGCACAGTAGAGTAGGGGAGGGTTTCCGCCTCCCCCCTCGTCAAACCGGACGTGCAGATTTCCCGCATCCGGCTTTCCCGGCGGCCTTCGCCGGAGACTCTGCAGGTCACAGGTACTTCAAGCCCAAACGCCTGAAGAAGTCTG
>JANOWX010000118.1:0-6994 GCA_031418175.1 Acidobacteriota bacterium
TCTACACAAGTATCCGCTTCTCCCGCTCCAGCGGAGCGCAATGTTTATAGAACCATTGCCAAATCAAGCTTAGCTCCAGTAGGAGCGGCATCTGTCCGCGTCAGATGCCGCTCCTACCGGAGCTAGCAAGCCAGACGCGCAAACCCCTATAAACATTGCGCTCCGCTGGAGCGAGGAAAACTTGTGTAGGAACGAATGCTCCAAAGGCTGCGCCAGATTTTGTTTGCAGCAGCGCAACCGAATTAACTCTTCGACAGCGCCACAATCGGATCGAGCCGCGAGGCTTTGAACGCCGGATAAATGCCCGCGATCATGCCGATGCCGCCCGACACCAACAGCGCTAACAAAATGTAGCTCGCCGTAATCACCATCGGGACGGGTGTATTCGTCTTGACTACCCACGAGATCAGCGAAGCCAGCAACAAACCGAGCAAGCCGCCCACCGACGAGAGCAGCGCCGATTCGATCAGGAATTGCAGCAGGATTTGGCCGCGCCGTGCGCCGACGGCTTTGCGCAAACCGATTTCAAAAGTGCGTTCGGTCACACTGACCAGCATGATGTTCATCACGACGATGCCGCCGACTAACAATGACAGCAGCGTGATTGGCGTCACGACCAGCGCGATGGTGCCGGTGAATTGATCCACCTGGTTTTTGATTTCGCCGGTGTTGACCAGGCCGAAATCGTCTTCTTCTTCGCCGGTCAGTTTGTGGCGGTTGCGCATGACCATGCGCGCTTCGTCCATTGCGGCTTGAAAGCGTTCCTGCTGATAGGCGCTGCCGTGCAGGCGCACGCTCTGGCGGCGGCCGAAGATGTGGCCGTAAGTGGTGATGGGCATGTAAAGATGATTGTCCAGCGAGTTGCCGAACATAGAGCCGCGCCGCGCTTCGACGCCGATGATGCGCAGCGGGCAGCCTTGCACCTTCAATTCTTTGCCGATGGGATCGGCGCCGGCAAAGAATTTGTCGCGCACATCCGCGCCGATGACCGTGACCAGCGCTGAGTTTTTCTCTTCGCTTGGGGCGACGAAGCGGCCCTCGGCGATTTCTTTGTTTTCGATCTCGCCCATGTTGGCGGTCACGCCCAGCACCGACGTACCGAATAATTCCTGGCCGGACTGCTCGAGCCTGGTGCGGTTTTGGATGTCCGCGCCGACTTCCGCGCATTGTTTGCAGCGTTCGCGCAGCCATTCAAAATCGCCCAGGTAAAGCGGCTTGTTGCGCCGGTTCATCTTTTCCCATTGTTCGTCGGAGAGGGGGCCGTTGGTGGCGATGCGCGCGATCATGAAATGGTTTGCGCCCAGCATCTTCGAGACGGTGTTGAGCACGTAGGCGTTCAAGCCATTGATCGAAGCGCCCACCACGACGACCGAGGCGACGCCGATGATGATGCCGATCAGCGTCAGGAAGGCGCGCAACTTGTGCGCGAAGATCGCCTGCACGGCCAGCCGGAAGGCATCCAAATAAAAGGAAAGGTAACTTCGCATAAGCGCCGCCTGTGTTTCTGTGATGAGCGAATTGTTGCTGGTGCTGACTTCAGTACGGCAGCACCCGCGCTTGGGTTCGCATTTGTTTGGCGCATGCGCACACGGTTTACGCGCCGCCTTACACAACGAAAAGAACGCTGCCGGATTAACAGGCGGATGCGGAAATGTTGCTGCGTTGCTGAATCGTGATGGAATACGAGGGATGGCTTAACGCGCACTCAAAACAGAAGCGCGATTGGATTGCAGCAGTTGGCAGGCGGCGTGGTAAACGGCCTCTTCGGTAATCATCGAAATATGCGGCGCGCGCAGGTGGGTTTGGCGCTGGCCCAGCACGTCTTGCGCGGTGGCTTCGGGATGCGGGGAAATGACGACGACGGGCGCGCCCGCTGCGGCGGCCAGATGCGCGGGGCCGCTGTGATTGCCGACAAACAGGCTCAGCCGCGCCAGGGCCGAAACCAGATCGGGCAGCTTGGCCGATTCAAAAGCGATGGCGCTCTTGCCCGGCAATTCGCTGACCAGGCGGCGCGCCAGCCCGCGTTCGCTGCGGCCCGCAAAGATCA
Organism: Acidobacteriota bacterium; assembly: GCA_031418175.1. Lineage (GTDB taxonomy): Bacteria > Acidobacteriota > Blastocatellia > RBC074 > RBC074 > JACPYM01. The sequence continues at coordinate 2,048 of JANOWX010000118.1, forward strand.
GCAGCCGCGCGTTGAAATTGTGATGCAGCCGCGCCGCCAGATTGACGAAATGTTCAAACTCCCAGCGCGGTTTTTTGCGGCCCGCGCCCGGATGAATCCCGATCAACAGTTCGCCCGCTTGCACGCCGTGTTTGTTGAGCAAGCGTTCGAGCCGCGCGTCGGCCTCGCGGTCGGTGGTCAGACGCGGCGCGGCTTCGAGCGGACGGACGCCGAGCGGTTCCAGGCGTTGCAAATAGGCGTGCGCATCGTGCGTGAGTGTGGGCGGCAAATTCGCCAGCCGTTGCGTGGCGCGTTCGATGACGATGCTCAGGCCGTGGCTGAGCGTGTTGCGCCGCCGGTCAAGCCGTTCGCGCGGTTGCGCCAGTTGCAACAGGACGCCCGCTTCGGTGTTGCGCTGCAATTCGATGGCCAGGTCGTAATAGCCGCGTTTGATTTCGCCCAAGGTCTTGCTGCTGCGATAGGCCGAACGCGGGGCTAGGACTTCGGCGCCGCGCAAACGCCCGACCGGCAGGACTTCGTTAGCGCAGCCGGCCAGGCGAATGAGATCGGCGGCACCGGTGCTGGTGGCGACGGTGATCCGTGCCGTTGGCAGGTGTTGCCGCAAGGCGCGCAGGGCAGGCAAGGCCAATACTGTTTGGCCCAGACCAGCGACGTGGATGACCAGGATGTTTTGTGGATCGTTGGGCATGTGCGCGCCGTCTTGCTTCAAGCGATGTCGCTCCAGAGACGAGCGTCAACGAAAAGTTCGAGATGTTTGACATTCGTGGTGGCAACGATGACTTCGTTGCCTTTGGTCTGTAACCAGTTAGCTTGAGCCGCCAGGATGACATCGCCGTCGAGCGCGGTGTCGTTAGCCGTTGGTTTACCGAGGCGGCGCGCCTGCGCCCAGAATTCAGCGGCTTTCAACATCGTCTGGGAATTCAACGGCACAAATCCAAGCGAACGTTTGAGGCTGTTTAGTTTGGCAAGCCCTTTGATTTTACCGGCTCGCACCAACTCACGGCGCACTTCGTAATCGGCAATTTCAGGAATCGTTACGCGCACACCTTGAGTGATTTGGGCTTCCATCCAGGCATTGCATTGCGCGCCGGTGGCGTTCCAGCGCGGATTGCTGACAAAACCGAGTGGCCCGGCATCAAGCAAAATGATCCTGCTCATGGGAACAGTTTCCTCGCTGGTGAGAGGCGATCTTCATCCAGCACGCGCATCAGATATTCCATCGTTTCTCGTTGCTCTTGGGTATCGCTTACGTCTTCGCGCCATTGACGTAACAGAGCAATCGCTTCCTGCGGGTCCCACGGCGGCAACTCATAAGGCTCATCATCCGGCGGCAACGCAAACGCATCAGCTTCCAAGTCAACTTTTCGCTTGGCTTCAGTTTGTGCCGGCAATTTTTCTTGTGGAGTCATGCCATACCTCCCTTGTTTAGTTACGATTGTAGCACCAGCAAACTCTTGCCCGTCATCTCCGCTGGTTGTTCCAAGCCCAACAATTCCAGCATCGTCGGCGCGACATCTTCCAACGCGCCGCCGTCACGCAGCGTGCCGTTGAACGTCTGGTCGCAGACGATGAACGGCACCGGATTGTTGGTGTGCGCGGTGTGCGGGCCGCCGGTTTCGGGGTCAATCATCTGTTCGCAATTGCCGTGGTCGGCGGTGATGAGGGCCACGCCACCGAGGCGTTCAAGCGTGCCGACGACTCGGCCCAGACATTTGTCCAACACTTCGACGGCGGCGATAGCGGCTTTCAAGTTGCCGGTGTGGCCGACCATATCGGCGTTGGCGAAGTTGATGACGTAAGCATCGGTTTCATTCGCCTCTAGCGCCCGGCAAATCTCGTCGGCGACTTTGGCCGCGTTCATTTCCGGTTGCAGGTCATAGGTCGCCACCCTCGGCGAAGGCACCAGCACGCGGCTCTCGAAGGGGAAGGGCGGTTCGATGCCGCCGTTGAAAAAGTAGGTGACGTGCGCGTATTTCTCGGTCTCGGCGATGCGCATGTTCGTGACGCCGAGTTTGGCGAAAACATCGGCCAGAATGTGTTGCAGCGAAATCGGCGGAAAAACAATCGGCGTGTTGAACGAGCGGTCGTATTGCGTGAACGTCGCATAATGCAGATCGGGAATGCGCTCGCGCACAAAGCCGTCGAAGTTCAAGCCGGTGAAGGCCCGCGTCAATTGCCGCGCGCGGTCGGCGCGGAAGTTAAAGAAGATCACCGAATCGCCGGCTTTGACCGTCGCCACCGGCGTGCCATCCGCATGCGTGATGACGACCGGTTCGATGAATTCGTCGGTCACGCCGTCATCATACGATTCCTGAATCGCGGCCAGCGGATCGGTCGCGCGCTTGCCCACACCTTTCGTCAACATCTCATAAGCGCGTTGCACACGTTCCCAGCGGTTGTCGCGATCCATCGCGTGATAGCGACCGCAGATGCTGGCGACGCGGCCCACGCCCAACTCGCGCAGCTTGGCCAGCAATTCGCCGACATAGCGTTTGCCCGAATTGGGCGCCGTGTCGCGGCCATCGGTGAAGCAATGGACGAAGACCCGCTCGACGCCGCGCTGGGCCGCCAGTTGCAAGAGGGCGATTACATGCTTGTCTATCGAATGCACGCCGCCATCCGAGATCAGCCCGAACAGATGCAGCGCCGTTTGTTTGCCCGCGTCCACCGCCGCGCAGAGCGTGGGGTTTTCAAAGAAGGCGCCCTGGTTGATGGCTTCGTCAATGCGGGTGATGTCCATCTGGACGATGCGGCCCGCGCCCATGTTCATGTGGCCGACTTCGGAATTGCCGAACTGGCCGCAGGGCAGGCCGACGCGCTCGCCGGAGCCTTCGATTAAGGTGTGTTGGTATTGGGCCAGGTATTGATCGAGGTGCGGCGTGTGGGCCAGTGCGATCGCGTTGCCTTCGGTTTTGGGCGAGTAGCCGAAGCCGTCAAGAATGATGAGTGCGACCGGTTTCTTTTTCAAAGTTACATTTGCCATAGCGGCGGTCATCATAGCGAAAAGGTTGGGTGAGGCAAAGGCAGCGCTGAGAGGGCGGCAGCAAGGTAGGACGGACTTTAGTCTGTCCTACCTTGCGTGCGCGCTCATTTGGCCCGGCTCAGGTTAAACGTGCCGGTATAAAACGCGCTGGTAAAGAAGCCGACGAACTCTTTGTCATTCGCGCGGCCAATCCAATCGTAGACACCGCCATCCTGTTTGCCGAGATCGGTGGTGCCTTTGAAAAGCACGACCTTGCCAACCTGACGGCCTTCCATCTTGATCGCGTATTTGTAGGGCCGCCCGCAATCGCCTTCAAAGCTGGCCTGCCAGACGCCGTCTTTCAATTCGACCTTGGCCGACAGGTTCTTGCACAAATCCTTGGGCGTGCTGCCGCCTTGCGCCGGATTGTAAGAAGACCAGATGCCCGTCCAGGCGCCCGCCACGTCAGGGGCTTGTTCTTGCGCGGGCGGGTTTTGGGTTTGGGCGAAGCTTGTGAGCAGGGCCAATGCGAGACACGTCAGAGCCAGGCAGATGCGCTTTGTCATTGAATGATTTTCCTTTCAGCTTTTGTTTTGTGTTAGTGGAGAACGGTTGGGAACGGCGGGAGTATAGGGCTGGGTCAAGTGCTAGAGCAATTGGCAAATTGGCATTGAAAATCCCTGTGCTATGATGGGCGCGAAAGGAGTCATCAGTTATGTCAACCAGTGGCACGGTCAGTAAGCTGAACGAAGAACCACGCCAGCAGGCCTTGCATGTGGCAATCAACCTGATTCTCGAACATCATTTCAGTTTGGAAGAGTTGCAGCGCGAGTTGTTGCGGGTTGAGGCCGAAGGTTTCATCGAAACGGTGCGCGAGGAAATGGACGGCGAAGAGATCGAGTATAAACGCCTGGGCAATTACGTTGTGGCAATGCACGATCTATGCGGCGGCCAGCCGGTTATCAAAACAGCGACCCGGATTACCCGTATCAATGCCGGGGTGTTGCCGGCTTGGCTGGAACAAGGCTATACCCCTGAGCAGGTCGCCGCTGATTTCGACATTCCTGTCGAAGCAGTGCTTGAAGCGAAACGGCTGGAACTGTTGTTCGACTTCGATCGGAGTTATGCGTGATCGTCCTTGATGAGCAAATCAGCAACCCGCTGGTGCTAACCGCCATTGCCAAGTGGTATCCCGGAGCAGTTGTCAGCATTCGCGAACAGCGTCCACACGGAAAAATCCTCGACCCTGAAATTCCAGCCTTCCTATTGCAAATGCGTCAACCGATGCTCGTCACCATCAATTACCGGCACTTTTTTGGCATACAGTTTTTGCACCGGGCATACTGCATCATTTGTCTGAAACTGGAGCAGCGCCAAACCCCGCGCGTGCCTGAACTGTTGCGCGCGCTGCTGCAACGCCCGGAATACAGCACCAAAGCTCAACGCATGGGCAAAGTCATCTCGTGGACGGAAACTGCCGTGACGCATTTTGAAATCGGCGCGGCTTAGCGACTGCTCGCTCCATCCAAAAAGTTACTCGCCCTTCTTCTCTTTCACCACATACGCCTGCTTCAACCCGCGTTCCGCCTGCGCCCGTGATTCGTAAACATTCGGGCGCGCCAGCACAGCCTTGTATTGCGCGAGTGCTTCGTCACGTTTCCCAGCCAAGTCGTAAACCTGTCCCGCGCGCAACAGCGCAATCGTGGCGAGGTCGGCTTGGGCGGTTTTGATTTGCGGCACCGCCAGGAATTGCGCGGCGGCACGTGGATGTTGCTGATTGGCGGCGAGCGCTTCGCCGTATTTGAAATGGACTAGGTCGGCGACGGCGGCGGCGGTGTCGTCTTTGAGCAAGCTTTCAAATTGCGCATAAGCGTCGTCGTGGCGTTTTAATTCGACCAGTGTGCAGGCTGTTTCGAGCCGGAAGAGATAGTTGCGCGGATATTTGGCGCTCAGGCGTTGCAGGATGGCGAGGGCGTCCTGCGGGC
>JANOWX010000119.1:0-4044 GCA_031418175.1 Acidobacteriota bacterium
CATATAACGAAAATAAGCAGACGACAGTGACGATGGCGGGTACGGCAATCGCTCCGCGAATAACAGGGAAGGCCGATGTTGAATACAAACAGGGGCGCACGAACGTCAGACTTGAGATGGACAGTTTTCCTAATCCGCAATCCCTCGGCGGTTTCTTTACCACTTATATTTTGTGGGCAGTGGCTCCTGAAGGACAAGCCGAAAGTTTGATGGAGTTGCCGATCCAGAAGAAATTTAAGATTGAGTCAACGACGAAATTTCAGACTTTCGGGCTGATCATTACTGCCGAGCCGCATTCCAGGGTGGCACTGCCCAGTTCGATGATCGTTGTCGAGAATACTTTGCGGTCTGAGACGAAAGGCATGATCACAACAAGTACGATCGAATATAGTGGTGATCCTGGATTATTTTATCCGGTCTTCTCGCCCAATTCTCCGACCTTAATTGCTGACTACAACACACCGCTGATGATTCTGGGCGCACGTCGCGCGGTCGAGATTGCGCTGCGAGCCGACGCCAAAAAATTCGCTGATCCAGAACTGCGAGATTCAGAACAGAAGCTCGCTACGTTAGAGCAGGCGTGGCCGCGATCTCGCAAACCGTCAGACCTGCGCGATAATGCAAAGAAAAATAGTGGACTGGCACACGACGTGATGCGCATTGCTGAACAGGCACGGAAATTGAGCGTCGAGCGTTACGCCCAGGCCAGACTTGCCGCCGAACGCCAGCAGGCTGGCGACAATATTGCGCAGGCTCAGTCCGACGCCGCCCGTGCCGCGACCGATGCCGCCCGCGCCCGCAGCGAAGCACAGAGCGCCGCGACTGATGCCGAACGTGCCCGCAGCGAAGCGGAACGTGCGAAAGCCGCTGAACGCGAGCAGGCGGAGCGTGCTGCAACTGAAGCCGCGCTGGCACGGGAACGAGTTGCCCAGGCGCAATCCGAAACTGAAAAAGCCAAAGCGAATGAAGGTCTGGCACGTGACGATGCGGACAAAGCACGCCTGCAGGCGGAAGCTGCGAAGCGTGAACGAGATACCGCACAGCAGCATCTCTATGTCTCGCTCTCAGCGATTCTTGAAACCAGACGCGAAGCCCGTGGCTTAATCGTCAATCTTTCGGATGTCTTATTCGACACCGGCAAAGCGACGCTCAAACCCGGCGCGCGCGAAAAGCTGAGCAAGCTATCGGGCATTCTTTTAGCTTATCCCGGCGCTTACCAGATCGAGATTGAAGGGCACACAGATTCGGTCGGCTCGGATGAGTCGAACCTCAACCTCTCGCGTGGCCGCGCCGAAGCGGTGCGCGATTACCTGACGCAAAACGGCATCAAGGCCGAACGCGTCATTGCGGCGCGCGGCTTTGGCGAAGCAAATCCCGTCGCCGGTAACGACACAGCGGCGGGCCGCCAGGTCAATCGCCGCGTGGAGATCGTCATTTCGGATCAACCCCAGGCGCAAGCGAAAGCCGGAAATCAGTAAAGACCGTGTAATGACTCAAGCTGTGTTTGAGTCAGCATTTCCTCGCGCGCATAAACCGCTGGGCGTTGAGCACCTGCAAGGTACGCCGCAGGTGCTCAACGCGGCGGGCGGAGGTCAAATAAACCAAAGGAGAAAGCCATGAGCGAGTTTCTATCGGATGTAAAAATGCTGCGGCAGCGGGCGCGCCAGCACATCGAGCAAGGCCCCGTCACTGAGGGTTACAAGGCTGACCGTCAGAAAGTAATCGCCGTTTTGAACGAAGCATTGGCGACCGAACTGGTCTGCGTGCTGCGTTACAAACGGCATTACTATATGGCCAGCGGCATCAGCGCCGAGCCGGTCGCCAAAGAGTTCCTGCAACATGCCAAAGAAGAACAGGTGCACGCCGACAAGATCGCCCAACGCATCACGCAACTGCAAGGCGAACCGAATTTCAATCCGGATGGACTCCTAACGCGCAGCCATTCGGAATATGTCGAAGGTGGTTCGCTGCTCGAGATGATCCGTGAAGACCTGGTCGCCGAACGCATCGCAGTCGAATCCTACTCGGAGATCATCCGCTGGCTGGGCAACGACGATCCGACCACGCGCAACCTGATCGAAGACATTCTCAAAAAAGAAGAAGAGCACGCCGACGACCTGTCGAACATGCTCAAAACCTTCGCCCCGGAGAAAGCCGATGTTCAGGTGAAGCGGGCCGGGCAATGAGTGAAGAGGAACTGGCTACCGCCAGGTGGGAAAACGAAGGCGGACGCACCGCAAACCAAAGGAAATAACCTGCCGGTGATTTAGTAAGGAGGAGCGATGATAAGTTACTTTATTTTGAAACGAGAGTTCTTTCAGCGGGTGCCGGCCTGGGTCCTTGCGCTGTTTCTCTCGCTGACCGGGTTGGCGCAAACCAAGGTCAAGCCGGGCTTCAATCTATTCTCGCCACAACAGGACGTTGAAGTCGGCCAGCAATCAGCCGTCGAAGCGGAAAAGCAATTGCCGATCTTAGGTGAGGCGCGCGCAACTGAATACCTCAATCGCCTGGGCAAGGCGCTCTCCGCGCAAGCACCTGGGGAGCGTTATCCTTATACATTCAAGGTCGTCAATGCGTCGGACATCAATGCCTTCGCGTTACCGGGCGGCCCTATCTATGTTAATCGCGGAACGATCGAAGCGGCGCAGAGCGAAGCTGAGTTGGCGGGCGTGGTCGCGCACGAAATCGCGCACGTTGCGCTCCGGCATGGGACCAACCAGGCATCGAAGGCGTATCTGGCACAAGCGGGCCTTGGCGTCCTGGGCGGCGTCCTGGGCAATGGCAAGTTAGGTACGATCCTTGGCGCGGTCGGAGGGCTGGGCCTCAACACGTTGTTCCTCAAATACAGTCGTGATGCTGAAACGAAGGCGGATCTAATCGGCGCGCAGATCATGGCGCGGGCCGGTTACAACCCGCTCGAACTGGCGCGCTTCTTCGAAACGCTGCAGCGTGAAGCCAAACGTAATCCCTCGAGTCTGGAAAATTTCTTGAGCGATCACCCGTCGCCCGCCAACCGCACGCAGCGGATTCAGCAGGAAGCGGCGCTGTTGCGTTACCAGGGACGGTCGCGCGAAGTTGGCGGCTTCAGCGAAGTCCATTCCATATTGGCAAGAATGCAGAAAGCGCCGGCTATGGCTGAGCTTGCCCGGCGCCAGCCCCCTGCTGGCGGTGACAGGACGCGGCAAGGCGCTGGCGGCGCTCCGGCGACAATCAATGTTCAGCCGCCGTCATCGAACTTGAGCAGGTATCGTCAGCCCAATGGTATTTACGAGATTGCCTATCCCGATAACTGGCGTGCCTATCCCAGCAACGACAATCTCGGCGTGACCTTCGTCCCCGCAGGCGGAGCAATGGAAGCGGAAGGCCAGGCACAAATCATCTATGGCGCGATCGTCAATCACTATCGCCCGATTGATCCGTCTGGCAGCAGGCGGGGCCGCAACCTGAGCGGCAGCGGGGCGGGCCGCCAGGGCGCTTCGCTCTACGACGCGACCAATGATCTGGTCAACAGCATCACGCAAAGCAATCCTTATTTGCGCGTAGTGAACGGAGCAGGCCGTGAAACGCGACTCGCCGGGCGGAATGGGCTGGCGGTGACGCTCACCGGACGCTCGCCGATTTATGGGCGCGATGAGCGCGTGACGCTCTTTACCCGGGCGCTGGATGATGGGGATGTTTTCTACTTCTTTTTCATTTCGCCGAACGATGAATACCGCGATTACAGCCGCACCTTCGAGCGGATGTTGAGGAGCCTGACGATCAACGACGCGGCAATGCACCCGTAACCGGGCGGCGCTGCGCTTGAGTATGCGATGGCGATTTTGGCTGTAGAGAAATAGGAGTTTGACATGTCGCTGTGCGACACCCTGAAACAATGGAAGCTGTAGGGCAGGTTCTCAACCAATGTGCGCCAGGTTAAGCCGTAAGCTCTTTATTATCAGTAGGCGCTTGTCTTTGATTGACCATGCTCAATCCCAAGGAATCCACCATATTCTGTGGTTTTTGGGGTGTAGGGCTTTGTGATAGCCATTTTTCGGGCTTGGT
>JANOWX010000120.1:0-1745 GCA_031418175.1 Acidobacteriota bacterium
GTGTTGCTGGCAGCAGTAACCGTGTCCGCACAAACACCCACGGCGGGTGTGACGGGACGTGTGACTGACGCAACGGGCGCAGTCGTCCCCGGCGCAACTATCAAGATTACCAATGTAGATACAAATATCGGTCAGCAGACGGTGTCAAACGAAAGCGGCGAGTTTGCCCTGCCATATTTGAACCCAGCCGGTTATGTGCGTGAAGCACAGGCCAGCGGCTTTCGCTCATACAAGCGCGAGCGGTTCACGTTGGAGGTGAGTCAGACCTTGCGGTTGGACATTCAATTGGAGGTAGGTGCGACCAGCGAAACGGTGACCGTGACCGACACGCCGTCGGCCTTGAACACTGAAACCGGCGCGAGGGGCGAAGTCACGACTAAAGAAGAAATCGCCGAACTGCCGCTTGACGGGCGCAATTTCAGCGACCTTGCGCTGCTCACGGGCGGGGTGATTCCCAAAGGCAGCGGCGGTGACGGCTCTTTCGCCGTGAATGGCGCGCGCGGCGATAACGGCGGCTTCCTGCTCGACGGGATGAACAACACGCAACGGCGCAACACGAATGTCGTCATCAATCCGCCCATTGAAAGCATTCAGGAATTCAAGATGATGACCTCCGGTTATTCGGCGGAGTATGGCCGTTATGCCGGTGGGATGCTCAGTGCCGTAACCAAGAGCGGAACCAATCAGTTTCATGGCTCACTGTATGAATTCATCCGCAATGATGTTCTGGATGCGAAAGGATATTTTGATCCTGAACGACTCAAGCTGCGACGCAACCAATTCGGCGCGACTGTCTCAGGGCCGGTGCGAATACCCAAAATTTATGATGGCCGCAACCGCACGTTCTTTATGTTCACCTGGGAGTCGTTTCGACAGATTGATGGAGAATCCGAGCGCGGCCTCGTGCCCACGCTCGAAATGTTGCGCGGCGATTTTTCCACGCATTTGCGAGGGGCTGACGGGATTGTCGGCACGGCGGATGATGGCTTTATCAAAGATTCATTGATCACCGGCACTTGCAGCGCAACTAATCGGACAGGCTGCTTTGGCGGCAATGACGTTAGCTTACGGAATAAAATCCCGCTCAACCGGTTGAATCCCGTCGCGTTGAATTTCGCCAGGTATTACCCCGCGCCCAATCTGACTGGCAGCGCTTTCAATTATGTTGCCCAGGGGAACGCGACCAATTCATACAACAGCTTTGGAATCAAGGTGGATCACACTCTCTTTCGTCAGGGCCGCCTGACGGTGGGCAGCTTCAAGCGCGCGGTGAGATCGTTCGATCCGGTCAATTCAGGGAACTCGATCCTGCCATTATTTGCTTCCGCGAACACGCCGAAGGAATTCCTGACCTACGTCCGTTATCTGCATCCGATTACGCCTACGATGTATCTGGAAACAAGCGTCAATTTCTCGCGCCGCACCAATCGCGAGGTTTGGCCTTATAGCGCCGACAAAGACTGGGCGGCGGAAACAGGCTTCAATGGCACTACCACTAACCCGATTGCGGCGGGCCCACCCGAAATCACTTTGACAGGTTACGTGCTGCTTGGCGCGTCATCGGGCATTCCAAAAATCTGGGCCTTCAATAATTATCAGGCCACCGGCTCGCTGACGTGGGTTCATGGCGCGCATACGGTCAAGTTCGGCGGCGATGTTTTGCGGATGCAATATTTTTCCCGCAGCTACGGCGACACGCGCGGACGAGCCAATTTTCTGGGGCGTTTTACTGGGAACCCCGTGGC
>JANOWX010000121.1:0-14611 GCA_031418175.1 Acidobacteriota bacterium
GGTCGCTACCGCTCGCTGTACCGCAACCTGCCTTGCTTCACGTTCCCGCGAACACCCCAACTACGGAGAACAAGTTATGACCTTGCGGCACACGGCTGCACGAACGTTCCTGCTATTTTTTTGCCTGGCCTGCCTGCCTGCTTTCAGCGCGGCCCAAACCAAACTCGATTGGGTCGCCATTCAGAAAGAGTCGCTCGACCTCTTCATTCAATACCTGAAAATTGACACGACCAATCCGCCCGGCAACGAGACGCGCGCGGCCAACTTCTTCGCCGCGCTCTGCAAGCGCGAAGGCATTGAGCACAAGGTCTTTGAACCCTTTCCCGGCCGCGGCACGCTGTGGGCGCGTATCAAAGGCGACGGCAGCAAGCGTCCGCTGATCCTGCTCAATCACACCGACGTGGTGCCGCACAACCGCGAATTCTGGACGGAAGACCCGTTCAGCGGAATTGAGAAGAATGGCTTGATATATGGACGCGGCGCGCAGGATATGAAGTCGCTGGGCATGGCGCAGTTCGTCACGCTGCTGACGTTGCACCGGTCAAAGGCCCGCCTGAAACGCGATGTGATTTTCTTGGCGACGGCGGACGAAGAAGCAGGCGGGCAACACGGCGCGGGCTGGTTCGCCAAGAATCATCCCGAACTGCTCGGCAATGCCGAATTCCTGGTCAATGAGGGCGGCGGCAATTCCGCCGATGGCAGCGGCAAAGTTCTGGCTATCGGCGTCGGCCCATCCGAAAAAACGCCCGCGTGGTTGCGCCTGACGGCCAACGGCACGCCCGGCCACGCCTCGATTCCCCGCCCCGATTCAGCGGTCAACCGGCTGGTGCGCGCGTTGAACCGGCTGCTCGATTACACGCCGCCGATTCAATTGACGGCGGCGGTCGAACAAGCTTTCAAATCGAGCGCACCGCTGCGTCCGCCGCTCTTGCGCGAAAAATTCGCCAACTTGCGCGAAGCCTTGAATGACCCTGAATTTTTGAAAGCCATCGAGGCCGATCCGGCCAACAATGCGCTGTTGCGCAACACCATCTCGGTCACGATGCTCGCGGGCAGCAACAAGGTGAACATCATCCCGCCCGCCGCCCACGCCGACATTGACACGCGCGTCGTGCCGGGCGAAAAACTCGAACGCTGGATCGCCGAACTGCAAAGCGTCATCAAGGACGACAAAATCAAAATCGAACCGCTGCTGGCCTTCGACGCCAACGCTTCGCCCGTGGACACCGCGCTGGTCGCCACGGTTGCCGAAGTCGCCAAACGCCGCTATCCCGACGCCCTCATCACCTATCCGGTGCTGGCCGGTTTCACCGATTGCCATTACTTTCGTGAACTGGGGATTCACAGCTACGGCTTCACGCCCTTTGTCGCCGCGCCGCGCGAATTGGGCGGCGGCGTGCACGGCAACGACGAACGCCTCGGCAAACAGGCGTTTATTGAAGGCGTCCGGTTTTTCTACGAAGTGATCGCGCAATTGGCGCTAGACGTGAAACTGATGTGAGGTGACAGGCATATGCCGATGGTTGAATTGAAACGCCGCATTCGCTGGGCTGACGCTGACGCGGCCGGACGGCTCTATTTCCCGCGCATCTTCGATTATGTCAGCGAAGCCGAAACGGAAATGTGGCGCCTGCTGGACATTCGCATGACCGACTATGGCGACTTCGGCTTTCCGCGCAAACACGCCGAAGCCGCTTTCCATCGCATCCTGGCGCTGGATGCGCCCTTCACCTTGCGCGTGACCATCGGCAAACTCGGGCGCACTTCGATTCGCTACGACTTTCAGGCGTTTGCGGATGAGGCTTGTACCGAGTTGGCCTTCGATGGCTCGATGACCGTTGTGGTGGTGAAAGACGGCAAGCCGCATGAAATCCCGGCGGAGTTGCGCGCAAAGTTGTCGTGAATCTCAAATCTCCAATTTCAAATTCAAGAAAGCGAGCACTGATATGAAAGCAATCGTTCTGCGTGAACTGGGCGGCCCCGAAAAGCTGCTCTTGGAAGAAATGCCCGACCCGCAACCCGGCGCGGGCGAAGTCGTCGTCCGGCTCAAAGCCGCCGCGCTCAATCACCGCGACCAATGGATTCGCCACGGCCAATACGCGGGCATCAAACTGCCGATCATTCTCGGCTCGGATGGCGCGGGCATCGTGCATTCAATTGGCGACGGCGTAAACAACGCCCTGCTCGGCCAGGAAGTCGTCATCAACCCCAGCCTCGATTGGGGGCCGAATGAAGCGGCTCAAGGCAGGAATTACCGCATCCTCGGTCTGCCCGACGATGGCACCTACGCTGAGTTCATCAAGGTGCCCGCCGAGAATGTTGTGGCAAAACCCGCGCATCTTTCGTTTGTAGAGGCCGCCGCCCTGCCGCTCGCCGCGCTGACGGCCTATCGCGCCGTCGCCACGCGCGCCCAAGTCAAAGCGGGCGAAACCGTGCTTGTCACCGGCGTGGGCGGCGGCGTGGCGAGTTGTGCCGTGCAAATCGCCAAGGCCCTGGGTGCCCGCGTGCTGGTGACTTCGGGCAGCGATGAAAAGATCGCACGCGCCAAACAACTCGGCGCGGAGGGCGGCGCGAATTACAAAACGCAGGACTGGGCCAAAGAAATCACCGCGCTGACCGGCGGCGCGGGGCCCGATGTGATCGTAGACAGCGCGGGCGCAGACACACTCGAAACCGCCGTCAAGATCGTCAAACCGGCGGGCCGCATTGTTTTCTTCGGCGCGACGAATGGCCTCGCGCCGGGGCTGGATTTGCGGCGGATTTTTTTCAAGCAACTCAACCTGCTCGGCTCGACGATGGGCAGCCAGCGCGAGTTTGCGGCGGTGGTCAAGCTGTATTCCGAGCAGCAAATCAAACCGGCAGTGGATAAGGTCTTCGCACTGGCGGACACGCCTGCCGCGCATCAGCGCATGGAAGAGGCTGGGCAGTTCGGCAAGATCGTGCTGAGCATCGCCTGAGCCGCGCCAACCTTCGCCCGCGTAGTGCGCCCCATTGCCAGGTTATCCCACTACGCGGGCAGCATAATTTTGAAGCCTTCCCCTACGGCGCAAAATAGCCCGACGCATCCAAAATCAAATCCGTCGTGAATTGCGTCAGCACTTTGAATTTGCCGTCCACCGAGCTCAGTCCCACAAAGAAATGCCGGTTGTAACCGAACGTCGCCGGCGCGGGATAGTTCGACGTTGCCACCAACGGCGCGGTCGCCAGGTTCGCCGGGAACAGCGTCAGGAAGCCCGCGCCCGTGGTGTTGACGGCGGACACATTGCCGACGACGGCTTGCGCGGCGGCGGGCAGGCCGCAGAAGTTCGCGGCCATCTGCGTATGCGTCGCCGTGCTCAGGTTCCCCACAATCGGCGCGCCGGTCATCGTGCAGCCGTTGAATCCTACGCGCGTTTCGAGCAGGCGTACCGGGCTCGGCAGCGGATTGAACAGCAGGCCCGCGCCGTTCGCGTCGGTGGCGTCTTCGCTGTAATAGCCAAGGATGTCCACCACCAAGTGCGTCGTCGCAAAGGTGTAAATCTTGAACTTGCCATCCACGCCCAGCTTGACCGCGAACGGCCCGTTGATGACATCGCCGCCCGCGTAGTTCGAACTCGCCACCGTGGGCCTTGTTCCGCCGCTCGGATAAATCGTCAAGTAGCCGCCGCCGCCGGGCAATACTGAAGTCGCGTTACCAACCAGCACCTGCGCCGTCGCCGGAATTGAATTGCACGGCGCGGCCACCGGCGAGCGCCCCTGCAACAACAAGTCCAGATTCGGATCGGCATTCGGATTGCCCGTGCCTGTGAGCGGCGTGCCGGGCGCGCTGCAGCCGGTGAAGCCAAGTCGCGTTTCGAGCAAGCGCACCGGCGTCGCCAGCGCGTGGAAGAACAGCCCGCCCGTGCCCGGCGGCGCGTAGTAGCCGGTGACATCCACGATCACGTTCGTCGTCGCGCTACTGAAAATCTTGAACGCGCCATCGCCAGCACCAAGACCCACTGTGAAAACGTTGTTGGTGATTTCGTTGGTCTGGAAATTGGAATTGGCGACGGTTGGTTGCGTAGCCGAACTTGGGAACAATGTCAGGAAACCCGGCCCTGAAGGCACAACGGTGAGGTTGCCCGTCACGGCCGCAGCATTCGCCGGAATGCCCGCGCACGTTGTTCTGGCAGGCAGTGTGAGCGTGCCATTCGCATTGATCGGCGCGCCGGGCGTCATGCAACCACTGAAGCCCGCGCGCGTTTCGAGCAAACGCACCGGCGCGGCCAGTGGATAGAATTGCAAGCCGTTGCCGCTGATGATGACGGTGTAAGGGCGCGTCGCCATACAACCATTGGCGTCGGTTGCCTTGATCATGAAATTGAAAGTTCCCGTGACAGTCGGAGTGCCCGACAGGGCACCTGACGTTATCGCCAGCCCTGGTGGCAGAGCGCCCCCGCTGATCGTGAACGAGTAAGGCACCGCGCCGCCTACCGCTGACAAGGTCCGATTATAAACAGCACCGAGAAAGCCATTGGGCAGCAGGGTCGGCTCCACACTGATCGCCGGGCAAACGACGGTAGTCGAGTCGCTCGCCGTATTGTCGGAGGTGTGGGTCTCGCCCGGCGTGGAGACGGTGGCAGTGTTGGTAATGCTGTTTACCCCGAGGGGGGTGCCGTTACCGACCCGGACGTCGAGCATAAGCGCGGGCAGGCTTGCCCCTGGTGCCAGCGGACCGAAGTGCGTACAACTCACGTTGGCCATGCCCAAACCAGCACAGCTCCAGCCAGCCCCGCCAAAACCCTGGAGCGTGAGGTTGGCCGGCAGTCCGTCGCTGACGGTGATCGGGCCGGTGGCTGGGCAATCGTTCGGGTCGCTGCTAACGGTCAAGACATAGCTGCCCGTCGAGCCGATCACGAAGTTGCCAGCGTGTGATTTCGTGAGGGTGAGATCCGGCGGGCGCGGCTCAAACTCCTGGCAAGGCGAGAATTCCGAAGTGCTGCCGAGATTGTCGGTCGCGGTGGCGGTGATAAAGCGCTCGCCGCACAAGGGCTGCGGCAGGGTGACGTTGAACGACGCCGTCCCAAAGACAGCATCCGTCGTGACATTGACTGAACCGACAAATCTTTTCCCCTGGCGGGTAGCGCACTCTTGGTTGTAGAAAAATTGGATCGTAAAGCTGATGCCGGGGACACTGCATAAGCTGCCCTGCACGGTCTGCTGGCCGCCACTTCCCGTGCTCACCGAACTGAGGATCGGGAAGTTTTGCAGCCCGTTTGGTCCCGTGTCGCAGTCCAGACAGTTGAGTTGGAAACTACAGTCGTTCGGCGTCACTCCGTTGCCGCCTAGGTCAATACCCAGGCCGGCGTTGGCAAAGATGGAGTTGGCGAGAATGGAGTGCCCGATGTTCGAGAAGACCGTTACCCCGGTGCCGTTGTTCGCGGTGATGGTGTTGCCTTGCACCAGCGTGCCGGTAGTATTCCCGCCGATGGTGACGCCCCGCCCCCCGTTATACGCAATAAGGTTGGCCGCCCCAGGCGCCGCCCCACCAATGGTGGTGCCGGTGATTGGATCGGGGTCGCCGATGCCTATGCCCGCGCCACTGTTACCCAGAGGTAGGACGCCAGTTGCGCCCGTGCCGATATAGTTGCCTTGCACAAGGGTGCCCGAGGCGCCGAAGTAGATGGCAACGCTCGAAAAGTTCGTGTTTCCCGAAATGACGTTGCGCGCCCCGGCGGTCGTCCCGCCGATGACGGTGTTGGACGCCCCGGCGATATTCAGCCCATCGCTATTGCCCAGAGCAACCGTACCGGTCGCATCCGTGCCAATGTAATTCCCTAGCACCTGATTGTTTTGGATGACGGCGGCGCGCTTGTCTATCAGGATGGAGATGTTGTCGTTGCCAGAGATGAGGTTACGTGCGGCTGCCACCGTACCGCCGACCCGGTTGTTGGAAGACTGAAACAGCCATATGCCGTAGCCGGCATTGCCGCGGTCCAGCGTCCCGGTCGTGTCAGTACCGATATAGTTCCCCTCAATGATGGTGCCGCCGCCGTTGGTCCCGACAAAGATGCCCTGAAAGCTGAACCGGTTGATCGCCAGCCCCCGGATCACGCTGTTGGGCGCGACACAAACAAGCCCGGCCGTATTGCCCGCGACAGCCCCGTTCAACTCGACATCGGGGTGCCCTGCGAAGTTGGCGACAGTCGTCCCGTCAATCGTGACGGTCTCGGTGATCTGCGGCAGTGGCGTGAGTGGGCTGATGGTGTGCGGCCCCGCTTGCGCGTCGAGGTTGAAGACAATCGAATCCGCGCCGAGGCTGAGATTGGCGTCCGTGATCGCCTTCCGCAGCGAGCCGTTGCCACTGTCACCAGTGTGGGTGACGGCGAAGGTGGCGGTTGGCGTGGTCGCTACTACGGCCAGCGGATTGGCACCCTGCTTGAGTACCACCAAGTCGCTTAGCGCGTCCGCGTTCAGGCGCATCGGCAGGACGGCCACTGGCACGCCCTCCACCCGCAGCGCCACAGCTCTTCTCAATCGCCCTTGGCCCGGTCCGCCTGTCACTGGCACCTCAGCCGTCTGATGAGTGAGTATCTGTAATTGACGACCGATTTTATCGAAGACAACCAAGTCAGCTTGCGGGCGGCTCGACACGTGCGCCGCCACCAGCCGCGCCTGGGCTGACCACGAGCCGGTGAAGACCGTTTCCTGCTGCCAGACCGCCGCTCGCCCCGCGCCGGGGGCAGTGATTCCGCTTACCACATGCACCGCCCCGTCCGCCGTCAAGAACGCGATGGCGGGCCGCTGGCTGCCGGTGAAGTCGCCCACCGCCAGAGCGGTCAGCGCGTGCGCGAAGGGTTGCCGACTGACCGAGGCGGGGCTGGCCTGCGCCGGCCCCGCTTGGCCCGTCGCCGCACGCCTGTCCCGTCCGTGAACGATCAACAGTTCTCGCCCCGCCGCCACAGCCGCGTCCATCTCGTAACCGTCATCCAACTGAGCCAACTCGATCGCCGCCGCTTCCGCAGGCAGAGAGATCACTTCAGGCTGCTCGGCCAACGCGCCCTGCGGTGCTTCGAAGATGAGCAATTGTGGCCCGCTCGCTCCGGCGATGCCGACTGCGAGATCGTTCATCCCGTCCGCGCGGTTGACCTCCCCGCTGGTTAGTGCCGTGACAGCGCCCGGCAGTTCGATACGCCGCGGCGGGCCGAACCCGCCCCGCCCGTCACCTGGTAACATGTACAGCGCCGTTGCACCCCGCTGTGTTAGCACCACGTCCCAGTGGTCGTCGGCGTCGAAGTCCCCAGCGGCGAGGAAGTCGGGCACAACCGGTCCTCGCGTAACGAAGGCAGTGGCGGCGAAAGGTTCGGCGGTGAATGCGTCCGGTACCTTGTGCTGCGCAGCTTCGGGGCTATGTGGGTAGACCGTGTCCGCGTTGCCCCGATGCCAGGCCAGCAGGCCGTCAGCGTACCCCGTCACGAGGTCGGTTGTCCCGTCTTCGTCGAAATCACCCGCTGCCAGCGCCATCGCTTGCGCCTGCGGCACTCCTGCCCCCGTCACCAGATGCGTCCCCGCCCATTCCCGGAATTCGGTTCTTAGATCGTGCCCGTCACGCAGGCTGATATAAGGATTGCCCCGCCCGGCCGCGTGGACGGTTACCCGGCGGCTGTCAGCGGAAGCGCCGATGGCGCGCGTGCCATTGCTGATGAGTATCGCTTCGCGCAGCGTGAGCAGGCCGTCGTTGGGGTTATTGGTGTCCGCCGTGCTGTTAACCGTCAGCGTCGCGCCGAGCAACGTGGCAGCATTTAAGGCACTGAAACTCAACCAGGCGCACGAGGCCGCGACGGTAACCATTATCAACAGGCAGCGGTAACTGAAGTGGCTGTAATAAAAATTGTTGGACAGGCGGACAGGATTTCTGGCAGGCATTATCGTCTCCTCTTGAAGTGTCTGGAGTCACGCCCTCAGGCGGCGGCATTGTTCATGTAATTGCTGCCGCCTGAAGGCTAAATGGCAAGGTTTCCTCATCGTCAAGCTGTGATTTGCATGTCAGTGCCCCTGGTCGTGTGGCACGCGGACGGTCACTGATCGTGCGGAGGAGTTGCCAAAGCTGTCGGTGCAGGTGATGGTGATGGTGTAGAGGCGTCCGTTGCCAGTGCCCGCTCGTTCAGCGCGCAGCCGCACGTGATGCGCGTCTACGATCTCCCAATCGGGCGCAGTGTCACCGTCGCCCGTGCCGTTGACCGGTTCGTTGCTCGTCACGCTCAGCGTACAGGTCACGCCCGCGCCCGAACCACAGTTGCTCGTCGCGCTGTAGTTGACTGTGACGTCCGCCATTTTGTGATTCGGCGGCCAGAGCGTCGTGGGTGTGGCGGAAGCGCTGCTGATCACTGGCGGTAAGCTCGGGACGACGAAACAGCTTGAGAACTCTGAAGTGTTATTGAGGGGATCGGTCGCGGTTGCCGTGACGTTCTGTCCCGCCGTGACAGAAGCAGGTGCGGCGAAACTCGCGTTGCCGCCCCCGTCCGTCGTAACGTTCATTGCGCCCAGGAAGGTGGCCCCTTCGCCGGAACCCGAAGCGTCACAAGCCGCATTGGCGAAGAATTCAATTCTGTAGGTGGTGTTGGGCGCGCTGTTAAGTGTGCCTTGAATGGCGGCGCCGCTGCCGCCACACGCTACTGCTGTCAGGACGGGATGATTTTGCAGATTGTTCGCGCCCGCATCGGCATCGCCGGGATCGTTGGCCGTCACGCCATTCTGGCCTAGCTCAATGCCCAGTCCACCGTTCGCATAGATCGCATTGGAGCGGATAGCCGTGCCTGTCCCAAGCACCACCGCGACGCCGTTGCCGCCATTGAAGGCGATGCTGTTGCTTGCTCCTGCCGCGAGGCCGCCCAATTCGACAGCAGAATCGAAAATCTGCACTCCGTCGCCGGCATTCCCCAGATTCAGCGCGCCGGTGGCATCGGTGCCGATGCTGTTGCCCTGCACCACTGTCTGCAAAGCGCCACCAGAGATACCGATGCCAGCACCATTGCTGCGCGCGATGATATTGCCCGCGCCCGCTGTCAGACCACCGATCAGCGTGTTGGCGACGGGCAGCGTGCCAACGCCCTCCACCACCACACCGACATTGTTATTGCCAAGCGGCTGGGTGCCCGTGACATCTGTGCCAATGTAATTCCCCTGGATTGTCGTGCCGGACGAGCCAAAGTAAATATGCACGCCGAAGAAGGTGCGGCTAGCCGCGATGACATTGCGCGCCGCGGCGGTCGTGCCTCCAATCAAGGTATTGTTCGCGCCGGGCAGCGCGATGTTATCTACATTGCCCAATGCCAGTGTGCCCGTGCGCTCAGTGCCGAGCAGGTTGCCCTGTACTTTGTTGTTGTTGCCGCCGCCGATCAGGACGGCAATGCCGTTATTGCCCGAAATCAGATTGCGCGCGGCGGCGCTGGTTCCACCCAGCAGATTGTTATCGGAGTTATCACTGACGATGGCCGAACCATTGTTGCCCAGCGCTACCGTGCCGCTCGCGTCCGTGCCAATGAAGTTGCCTTCGATCACGTGGTTGCTTCCGCGCAGATAAATGGCGCTGAAAGGCGAGCGATTGATTACCAAGCCGCGCACCACGCAATTATCGGTAAAGAAGACCAGTCCGCCTGAAATACTCTGATCCAGCTCGATCTTCAGCACAGCATTCGTGCCGAGGGTGGGCGGATTGGTGTTGGGACTGGCCCCCGGCTGTGTGTAGCCGTCAATGATGACCGCCTCGGTGACACCGAGAAAGCTGTTGGTTTGAATTGTATGGGGACCAGCGCCAGAGATATTGAAGGCGATGGTATCTGTGCCCGGATTGGCCTTCGCGTCGGCGAGCGCCTGGGCAAATGAGCCGGGGCCGCTCGCGCCAGTGTTGGTGACAGTAAAAGTCATAGGGGAGGAGATAGTCGCTTGCGTGTGGCCGTAGGGCAGCGCGGCAAGCGCCAGCAGCGTGAGCGTCAGCAATCTTTTCATTGTTCTACTCCTTTGCAGCGCATCGCAGGATGCGCTACTGAGAATTTTTGTATTGGTCTTGAGACAGTGAATGACAGGGGTTAGCAGAAATTCCCCGCGCAATGAGGTTGCGTTGGTACTGCCAGATTCCCAGCGAGAGCGCGGCCAGCAATCAAAATTCCGCCCTCTACTGGTGAAAGCGTAACTTTTAGGTGGGATAGCTCATGGCCTCGAAAAATATTTTTCGCATGGAGTTCAGGCTTTAGCCTGCGGTTTGTATTGCAGCCTTTAGGCTGCCTTGCGCGTCACACGCCTGCAGCCAGGCTAAAGCCTGTGCGCCAAACTGCAGGCTAAAGCCTGAACTCCATGCCTGAACTCCATGCGTTTCTCCCTTTCCATCGTGCAGGGGCGGCAGTATGATTCCGGCTCGCAGCCCGGCAAACTTGCTCATCTACCACCTGAAGGGAGGAAGCCAATGTACGATTATCGAAAAATGACGCTGGAAGAGCGGCAACAAATCGTCGAAGCGCGGCAACAAAAACGGCAGCCCTGGCATTCGCCGCCGCATCTGGCCAGCGCCGCCAGTATCACTTATCTCGTGACGGCGGCTTGTTACGAACACGTTGCAATTATCGGCCAGTCACCGGAGCGCATGGGCGAATGCGAAGAAGGCGTCTTGAAAGTTTGCGCAGAAGACGGCACCGAGGTTCATGCCTGGTGCATTCTGCCGAATCATTATCACCTGCTGGTGCGCACCGTGCAGATCAAGGCCCTGCTCAAAGCCCTCGGCCAATTTCACGGGCGCTCTTCTTACACTTGGAATGGGGCCGATGAGCAGCGCGGGCGTCATTGCTGGTACAACGCCTTTGAACGTTACATGCGCTCGGAGCGCCACTTTTTCGCCAGCCTCAACTATGTCCACAACAACCCGGTGCACCACGGCTACACCGGCAAATGGCTCGATTGGCCCTGGTCGAGCGCCACCACCTTTCTCGAACAGACCGGGCGCGACGTAGCCTTACGCCTCTGGCGCGAATACCCACTGCTTGATTACGGCAAAAAGTGGGATGTTTACTGAGCGTCGAGCATCGCCGCATGGAGTTCAGGCTTTAGCCTGCGGTTTGTATTGCGGCCTTTAGGCTGCCTTGCGCGTAACGAACTGAAACCAGGCTGAAGCCTGGGATACAAACACAGGCTAAAGCCTGAACTCCATGCGTCCAACGCAGGCTAAAGCCTGAACTCCATGCTTTATTTCGCCACCCGCCACAAGCGGGCTGTCTTATCCCAACTCCCACTCGCCAGCGTCCGGCCATCGGGTGAAAACGCCACGGACCAAACCTCGTCGGTGTGATCTTTCAGCGTCAGCAAGGGCTGGCCGGTGGCGACATCCCAGACTTTTACTTTGTGGTCGTTGCTGGCGGTGGCGAGGCGCTGGCCGTCGGGTGAGAAGGCCACTTCAAAGACTTCATCTTCGTGGCCGGTGAAGGTGCGCAGGGGTTGGCGCGTCGCCCAATCCCAGAGGATGGCGGTGCGATCAGTGCTGCCGGTGGCGAGCCATTTGCCGTCGCGCGAGAAGACCGCCGACCAGACGCAATCGGAATGCGCGGCGAGCGTGGCCGTCTCACGTCCGGTCGCCACGTCCCAGAGCTTGAGCGTCTTGTCGCAACCGCCAGAGACCAGTGTGCGGTTATCGGGCGCAAAGACCACCGTCCAAACTTCAGCGGTGTGGCCGGTGAAGCGGCGCAGCTCGCGGCCTGTGGCGGCGTCCCAGAGCCTGACCAGTTTGTCATCGCAGCCCGTCGCCAGCCATTTGCCATTGGGCGAAAAGGCGACCGAATGAATTTGCGTTGGATGATCGAGTTTGAATAGTACGCGGCCTGCCTCCGCGTCCCACACGCGCGCCGTGTAATCATCGCCGGAAGAAGCGAGCCGCTGGCCGTCGGGCGAGAAGACAACGCAGAGGACTTGTCCGGTGTGACCGGTCAGCGTCTTCAGCAAGGCGCCGGTCTGCGCATCCCAAAGCTTGATCGTTCGATCCTGGCTGGCCGTCGCAAGCTGGTGGCCGTCCGGCGCGAAGGCGACTGAGAAGACCTTGCCTTGATGACCTTGCAACACTGACTGTGCGCCGAGCAGCGCGGCAACGTCCCAGACCTGCACCACCTCGTCACTGTTGCCCGCCAGCAGTTTGCGCCCGTCGGGCGAGAAGGCGAGGGGCTGGAATTCGCCAGGGAGGCGCTGGGTTTGGCTCAACTCGCGCAGCGTGGCGCTGTCCCACAACTTCACCTCGCCAGCATCACCACTGGTCGCCAGCGTCTTGCCGTCCGGCGCAAGGCACGCATAGACCACCGCGCTGGGATGGGCTTTGAATGACGCCAGCAGCCGCAAAGACGGCACTTCATAAATCTTTACGACGCCCGCGTCGCTGCCAGTATAAATGCGGCGCGCGTCGAGCGTGTAGGCGGACACGAGGCGGTCATTCGTTTCTTCGACCGCGCCCAGCGTGTGGCCCGTGGCCGCTTCGCGCAACATCAATTTGCGGGACGCCGGAAACGTCCAGAACCATTTGCCGCCGGGCGCAAAGCGCATAGCCGAACCGACTGTTTCCGCGTAGGTCGCCAACACGCGGCGCTGCGGCACGTCCCACAATTGAATGTGATCGCTGCCGATGCGTGTCAGCATTCTTTGGCCGTCGGCGGAAAAGAACAGTTTCAGCACCGGGCCGGCCAGATCGCGCATCGCAAAACGGGGGCGCAGCGTCTCCAGATCCCAAAACTTGACCGTGCCATCGTCATAGCCAGTCGCCAGTATTCGTTTATCGGATAGACCGCCGACGTAGCGGATCGGCGCCGCTGGGTCGTTGATCGTGTAGAGCAGCCGCCCGGTTTCGATCTCGTGAATCTTCACCGGCTGTCCGTCTCCGCCGTAAACCAGCCAGTTGAACTCCCTTTGACCATCGGGAGACAAGGCCATAGTGAAAGCACCGTCATGCTTCAAGGCAAACAATTCGCGTCGAGTCTCCGTATCCCAAAGCTTCCAGATATTGTCCGCGCTGCTGGTGAGGATGCGCGCGCCGCCGCTGACGAAATCCGCGCTCCCGATGGCCGCCGCGTGACGCAAGGTAAACGCCTCGCGCTGGTTCAGCCGCCCAAGGTAATACCACTCGAAGCCGCGCAAATCCTCTTCACCGGGCTTGGGCAGGCCAGCTTCCAGCGCCGCCTGGTAATTGTCGTACCGTCCCATCTCCCAGGCGGCTTCCACCCGGCGGATCGTTGCCGCATAAAGCGGGCGGCGCTGTTGCCGCGCGCGTTCACGCGCCGTCACCGCTTGCCACAGCAACACGCCGAGCGCGGCCAGCAACGTCAGCAACAACGCGACCGCTGCCACTTTGCGCCGCCGGATCAGCTTCCCCGCGCGATAGCCGAGCGTCGGGGCGCGCGCAATGACCGGTTGGCCTTCCAAGTGGCGGTCAAGGTCTTCGCTCAATTGCTCGACCGACGGGTAACGCTGCCCCGCTTCTTTCGCCAGCGCCTTCAGCACGATGTTGTCGAGGTCGCCCCGCAAGCGCCGCCGCAATCTTTCGGCGCTGCTTTCAGCAAAGACTCGCGGCGCGTCCACCGCTTTCGTCACGCGCAGACTCGGCTTTTCCGCTTCGGCTTCGCACAGCACACGCGCGGCATCGTGCGGCAAGAGCTTTTCAACGTCGTGAGGCCGCGCGCCTGTCAGTAATTCGTAGAGCAGCACACCGAGGCTGTAAACATCGCTGGCCGTCGTGATCGCTTCGTTACGCAGTTGTTCGGGGCTGGCGTAAGCGGGCGTCAGCCAACTGAGCCGCGATTGCGTCAGCGAAATTTGTTGGCCGTGCTCAGGCGGGCTGAGAATTTTGGCAATGCCGAAATCGAGCAGCTTGACCGTCCCGTCTGCGGTGACGAGGATGTTGCTCGGTTTCAGGTCGCGATGAATGATCAGGTTGCGATGCGCGTAGGCTACGACGGCGCAAATCGTGCGGAAGAGTTGCAAGCGCGCCGTGAGCGAAAGCTGTTGCTGGCGGCAATACTCGGTGATGGGCACGCCCGCGATGTATTCCATCACCAGATAGGGCCAGCCTTCTTCCGTGGTGCCGCCATCGAGCAGGCGGGCGATGTTGGGATGATCGAGACTGGCGAGAATCTGGCGCTCTTGTTTGAAGCGTTGGATGACTTCGGCACGGCGCAGGCCAGGCCAGACGAGTTTGATGGCGACTTCCTGTTGGTATGCGTCATCGGCGCGCACGGCCAGAAAGACCGTGCTCATGCCGCCCTGCCCCAGTTCGCGGACGATTTGGTAAGGGCCGAGACGGCGGCCAACGGCGGCGGCGGCCAGACTGGCGGGATCAAGCGCGGGCGCAGTTTCCAGAAATGCGCCGGCCCGGCTGCTCGCGCTGAGCAAGCGTTCGACCTGGGCGCGCAACTCCGCGTCGTCCGCGCAAGCCTCGGCGAGCGCCGCCGCACGCTGCTCTGGCGCCGCGTCAATGACGGCTTCATAAATCCGCCGCACTTGTTGCCATTGTTCCGGTGTCATTTCATTAACCGCATGGAGTTCAAGTGCATGGAGTTCAGGCTTTAGCCTGCGTATGGCGCCAGGCTTTAGCCTGGTTAGGCGCGCGTCAAACCAGGCTAAAGCCTGATAC
>JANOWX010000122.1:0-2263 GCA_031418175.1 Acidobacteriota bacterium
CTTTACGCAAGCCCGGCGCGGACTTGGCAGATGCCAGTAGAATTCGCCCTTCAATGACACACGCCGCGTGCGTCGTCTATACTCCCACCCAAGTAGCCGGAAGCAACGGCCGCACGGGCCGGTTCCAAATGAATGTACCACTGATCTACAGCTTTTCTTGATCTACAGCTTTTCTGGTGAAAAGGAAGCCGGACTTTATGTCTTCACACATGCGGCGGCAACGCCTGCTCATCATCAATGTGCTATGGCTGACGTGCGCGGCAGTCGCGTACCAAACAGCCACGCCTGCGCAATCCGCCCTGCAATTCAACCGGGACATTCGCCCGATTCTGGCGGACAAATGTTTTGCCTGCCACGGGCCCGACGCGGCCGCGAACAAGAGCCGGCTGCGCTTGGATTCGGAAGCCGCCGCGACGGCGGAACTCAGCCGTGGCCGCCACGCCATAGTGCCGGGTCAGCCCGGCCAGAGCGAACTTATCATACGCATCACCCACGCCGACGAAACATTGCGCATGCCCCCGGCAGATGCAGGCCGCACGCTGACGCCACGCGAAATCGAAACGCTGACCGCGTGGATCAAGCAAGGCGCGCAATGGGAAACGCATTGGGCCTTTGGCGTGCCGGTCAGGCCAAGCTTGCCGTCAATCAAAAACACTGGCAAAAACCGCGCCTGGCCGAAAAATGCGATTGATCATTTTGTGCTCGCGCGCCTTGAACGCGCAGGCTGGCAACCCGCGCCCGCAGCGGACCGCGCGACCTTGCTGCGGCGCGTTTCGCTCGATCTCACCGGCTTGCCGCCGACCATTCAAGAGCTGGATGCATTCCTCAACGACCGCGCGCCGAATGCCTATGAAAAGGCCGTAGACCGCTTGCTGGCTTCGCCGCGTTATGGCGAACGGATGGCTTTCAAATGGCTGGATGCGGCGCGTTATGCCGACACGAACGGTTACCAAATTGACGGCGAACGCTTTATGTGGCGCTGGCGCGACTGGGTCATCAACGCCTTCAATCAAAACATGCCCTTCGATCAATTCACGATTGAACAATTGGCTGGCGATTTGCTGCCCCGGCCAACTTTGGATCAACGCATCGCCACGGCCTTCAACCGCAACCATCGCCAGAATTCGGAGGACGGCTTGATCCCCGACGAGTACGCCGTCGAATACGTCGTTGATCGCGTAGACACCACGTCCACCGTGTTCCTGGGCCTGACGCTGGGTTGCGCGCGTTGCCACAATCACAAATACGACCCGGTCACGCAAAAGGAGTATTACCAACTCTACGCCTACTTCAACAGCCTGCCCGAAGACGGGCGCGCGCATAACTATGGCAATTCGGCGCCCTGGATCGTGGCGCCAACCATCGCGCAACAACAACGGATGGCGCGCCTTGAAGCTGAGCTGGCCAGGGCGCAAGCGCAGTTGGACAAGCTGACGCGCGCCCAGACGCCGCTGATCGAACGCTGGGCCAGCGGGTTGCAAAAAGCTGACAACCTGCAATGGTTCCCGGCGGATGATTTGATCGTGCGGCATGCCTTGGACGAAGGGCAGCCCGTGGAGTTGGTGCGCGCGGTTGAGCACATTGACATGTCCAAGCCGGATGAGAAGTTCGGGCCGAAGGAAAAACCGGATGTGCAAAAAACCGGCTTCCGCAACGGTGCGCCCGCGTTTGTGCCCGCGCCGACCGGGCAAGGCGTGGCCTTTGACGGGAAGTTGTTTTTCGACGCCGGCAACATCGCCAACTTCAACTTCCGCGACCGCCTCATTGATTACAAAGATCAATTCGCCATCTCGGCTTGGTTTAAGGCTGACACCGAACAAAGCGGGGCCATCGTCACACGCATCAAAGACACAGCTTTTGAGAAGGATTACAACCTGCCCAAGGCGCGCGGCTACGGGCTGTTTTTTAATAACGGCAAATTGCATTTCAACCTCGTCGGCGTCTGGGCCGATGATTCGTGGCGCGTCGAAACGGCCGAGACCGTGTCGCTCAAGCAATGGCATCACGTGCTGGCGGTGTTTGACAGCACACAGCCGTATGAGCGCGCGCAGCTTTATCTGGATGGCCGCAAGCAAACGCTGAAGGTCAACAATGGCCGCTTGTTTCGCACCTTCAATGATGACAACGCACTGTTGCGCATCGGCGGCGGCGGCGGCCCCGAATACCGCTTTCGCGGCATGCTTGATGAAGTGCGCGTGTATAAAGCCGCGCCTGACGCCGCGACCGTGGCCATGCTGGCTTGCGCCGAATCCATTCCCGCCAT
>JANOWX010000123.1:0-7480 GCA_031418175.1 Acidobacteriota bacterium
ATCAACACCAACGTCAACGGCGTCTTCAACGTCACCAAACCCGTCTTCAAAATCATGCTACGCCAGCGCGCCGGGAACATCCTGAACCTGACCAGCATCGGCGCAATTCGTTCGCTGCCGACCGCCGTGCATTACGCCACGTCCAAGGCCGCCATCATCGGTTTCACCAAATGCCTTTCACGCGAAGCCGCGCCCTTCGGCGTGACGGTCAACGCGATTGCGGCGGGCATCTACGACACCGACCTGGCCGACGCGCTGCCCGACCGGCTGCTCGAAATGCACAAGGTCTGGTGCGCGCGCAACCGCCTGGGCCACCCCGAAGAGTTGGCCGAATTCGCCGCGTTCATGGTTTCAGACCGCAACAGCTATATGGTTGGCGAAGTCGTGACGGTGGATGGCGGCAGTGTGACTTGATGCAGTGAGCGAAGCCTTTGGAGTGCGGCGGCTCGACGCCGCTTTGGTATTCCCGTGGCAATTCGAGTAATGAGAGCAACGGACGGCCTTGGTTACACGGACTCTCCTTGTTCGAGTCACCAAGGGCCTACCAAAGCGGCGTCGAGCCGCCGCACTCCAAAGGCTTCGCCGGATGATTTATCCACAGACGCTCTGTGATTGAATGCTGAACCCGATTGCTGAATTTGATCGCAGGCTTAGTTTATGGGTTCACTCTTGCTCGCAACCCTGGCTTGACGAGTGGATGAAAACGATTACGCGCGGCGGTGATTGGCGCACGTTATTTTTTGTCACGTTGTTGTGCGGCGCATTTTTTCTCGTGTGGCATCGGCGCAAACGCGAACCGGCGCTGCTGCTGCTGGCCTTCAGTCTCAGCTACCTTACCAATCCCCTGCTCAAACTTTATTTTCAACGCGCACGCCCGCAGCTTTGGGCGACGCTCATTCCGCGCCCCGGCGATTACAGCTTTCCCAGCGGGCACGCGATGTCGGCGATGACGGTGTATGGGCTGGCAGCTTTATTGTTGGCACGCGCGCATCCGCAACAGCGTTGGGGCATTTGGCTGAGCGCGGCGGCGGTGATCGCGTTGATCGGTTTCAGCCGTGTTTATCTCGGCGTGCATTGGACGACGGATGTGCTGGCGGGTTTCGCGGCAGGCGGCGTGCTGGTCTACGCCCTCACTCCGCGCTCAGATAGGCATAACGCAGAATGAACAGCACCGCCAGCACATAAACCAACGGTTGCGCCTCGCGCGCCCGACCCGTCAACACTTTCAGCAAGGCGTAAAAGATAAAGCCCAGCGCCAAGCCATTCGCAATCGAAAACGTCAGCGGCATCGCCAGCAAGGTCAAAAACGCGGGCAACGCTTCGGTCAAATCATCCCACTTGATCGAGAGCACCGACCGGATCATCAACGCGCCCACCAGCACCAAGGCCGGCGCCGTCGCAATCGGCGGAATCGCCCCCGCCAGCGGCGCAAAGAACGTCGCCAGCAAAAACAGGAAGGCCACCACCACCGCTGTCAACCCGGTGCGCCCGCCCTCGCTCACGCCGGTCGCGCTTTCGATATAGGTCACCACCGTCGAAGTGCCGAACAGCGACCCGGCAATCGTCGCAAGCGCATCGGCCAGCAACGCCCGATTGACGCGCGGCAGTTTGCCCTCCGCCGTCAGATAGCCCGCCTGCTGTCCTAACCCCATCAGCGAACCGATCGTGTCGAACATATCCACGAACAGAAACACAAAGACGATGTCGAGCAGCCCCACGCGCAAAGCGCCGCGAATATCCAATTGCAAAAACGCCGACTGCCAATCCGGTCTTTGAACCAATGCCGTCGGCGGTTTCGCCACGCCCAACGCCATCGCCGCCACGGTCACGGCCAAAATGCCGATGATGATCGCACTCTTGTAGCCGCGCGCCATCAGCGCCGCCGTCAGCAATAAACCCACCAGCATCAGCACGACCGGCTTCGACGTGATGTGCCCCAGCGTCACAAAGGTCGCGGGCGAAGCCACCACCAGCCCTGCATTCTTCAAGCCGATAAACGCGATGAACAGGCCGATGCCCGCCGCCACCGAGGTCTTCAATGTCAACGGAATCGCATCCACGATCAGCGTGCGAATGCGCGCCAGCGTCAGCGCCAGAAAGACCACGCCAGACAGAAAGACCGCGCCCAAGGCCACGCGCCAATCGTGCCCCAGCCCCTTCACAACGGTGTAGGTGAAGTAGGCGTTCAATCCCATGCCCGGCGCCAGCGCGAACGGGTAATTCGCCAGCACGCCCATCAACAGCGAACCCACCGCCGAGGCCAGACACGTCGCAAACAAGGCTCCGGCAAAGGGCACGCCCGCCTCGCTCAGAATCGCCGGGTTGACGAAGATGATGTAGGCCATCGTCAAAAACGTCTTCAGCCCGGCGGCGCATTCGGTGCGGATGCTGGTTTTGTGTTCGGTAAGCTGGAAGAAGCTGTCCAGTTGGCGGGCGAGGGCGTTGCTCATTTCATCCATTCAAACACCTGGTAATGCTCGCCGTCCATCCCCAGCCGGGAATACACGGTCTGCGCGCGCGTGTTACGTTTGTCCACATAAAGGCGCAGGCCGCGCACGTCCGGGTCGACCTGCACCAGTTGTTTGACGTGCTCGTACAGGCCCGCATACACGCCTTTGCCACGCGCTTTGGGCGTGACGTAGACGCTTTGAATCCACCACACGTCGCCGTTGCGCCAGTCGCTCCATTCGTGCGTGATGAGCAGCGAAGCGACGACCGCGCTATCCAGTTCGGCGACGAAATAATGCCCGCGCCGCGCGTCGGCAAAGACGGCGTCAACCCCGGCGGTGCAGGTCGTCAAGTCAAGCGTAACCTCTTCGGTCTCGCGCGCCATCGCCAGTTGAAAGGCGACGATGGCGGGCGCGTCAGCAGGTACCGCTTCACGATAAATAAGGTTGGTCATAATTTGAATTCCTTCAGCACAGGGACATCGGTGCGCGACAACAGAGCCAGCGCAGCCGCCAGCACGCGCTGTTGCAAGGCCGCGTTGTTTGGTTCGCCCAGCGGAAAACCCATCGGAAAGGGCACAAAGAGCGCGCGCGGCGGCTTGAGCGCACGGGTGACTTCGCGCAACAACGACAGCGAAACCGTCGTGAGGCCCGCGCGTTCGAGCGCCGCCTGCACCAGACCGACCGTCTGGTTGCACATCGGTCAGACGGGCGTCAGCAACGCCACGTCCACGCCGTCGTCGCGCAACATTTGCGCCACCGCCGGCGCAGTCTCACCAATCAGTTTGCGCGGCCCGACAATCGAACCCATAAAACTGAAGTGCCGGTGATTCAGCGCGCCGATCACGCCTTGCGCCAGCAATTCGCGGCAGCGCTTGAGCGGGAAGGCCAGATTGCGGTCGGCCTCGATGCCAGCGTGGTCAAAGGCGTAGCTGCGGTGCGATTCGATCAGCGTCGGCACCGCCACGTCATTCGGAATTTCCCGAAACGACGTGTCGCCCAGCTTGATCGAATGATCGAACTCAGCCTGCTCCGGTGTACGCAGACCGGCGGTGGTGACCAAGGCCACGCGCGCTTGCTTGAGCGGTTTCGCCAACGGCGTGCACGGCACCGGGTCAAGCGCGTAACGCGCGAATGGATAGCCTTTCATAAACAGCCTGACGTGCAGGCTCAGATCGTCGTAAGTTGCCATTTTGGTTTGCGGGACGAGCGGGTTTGAACTGCGCCGTGTTTCTAGCACAGCCTTCCGGCAAAGCCAACGTTGGTGATTGCGCCGGACTGGCCTAGAATCGCGCCGTCAATCCATAATCAATCCGGCAGCACGTCCGCGTTTATGCGTCTACTCGAATTCTGGTTCCATCATCAGGCCGAATTTCTCACGGCCATCTTGCGTCACATCGCACTGGTCGCGGTCTCGACCGGCATCGCGGTCTTACTGGGCGTGCCGCTCGGCGTATTGGCGCAACGAAAACCGCGTTTGGGCGCGCCGTTATTGGGCATTGCGAATGTCTTGCAAACCATTCCGAGCCTTGCGCTGTTTGGCTTTCTGATTCCGCTGCCGCTGATCGGCGGCATCGGGGCGAAGACGGCCTTGCTCGTGCTGACGCTTTACGCGCTGTTGCCGGTGATGCGGCTAACGGTCAATGGCCTGCAAAACGTCGAGAAACCGTTGCGCGAAGCCTCGCTGGCGCTGGGGATGACCGGCGCGCAGACGTTGCGCTACGTCGAATTGCCGCTGGCGCGTCCGTCCATTCTGGCCGGCATACGCGTCGCCACCGTCGTTGGCGTAGGCACCGCGACCATCGCGGCGGCCATCGGCGCGGGCGGCCTGGGCGAATACATCTTTCGCGGCGTCGCCAGCGTGGACAGCACCGTGATTTTGGCGGGCGCGATTCCGGCGGCCTTGCTGGCGTTGGCGGCGGACGCGGCCTTGGGTTGGTTGGAACGCTGGCTCGCGCCCGGGCGCAAACGCAGCGCGCGCGGTTTGTTGATCGCGGCAACTGCAACGGCATTGGTGCTGGTCTTGCTGACCGGTGGATTGTTGCTGGCCGAACGCAAAGGCGAGCGCATCGTCGTCGGCTCAAAAAACTTTACCGAACAAGTCATCCTCGGCGAATTGCTGGCGCAGATGATCGAACGCAACACGCCGCTCGCGGTCACGCGCAAGCTCAACCTGGGTGACACGCTGGTCTGCGAGACGGCCT
This sequence comes from Acidobacteriota bacterium, assembly GCA_031418175.1. Classification (GTDB taxonomy): domain Bacteria; phylum Acidobacteriota; class Blastocatellia; order RBC074; family RBC074; genus JACPYM01. Next base: position 4,652 of record JANOWX010000123.1, read on the forward strand.
TGCGCGCGGGCGATCTCGATCTGTATGTCGAATACACCGGCACGGCGCTGACGGCGATTTTCAAACAACCGGTGCAGCTCAACGCCGACGAGGTCACGCGCCGCGTCGCCGCCGGTTACGCCGCGACGGGCCGCACGATGCTGCCGCCGCTGGGTTTCAACAACACCTACGTGATTTTGGTGCGTGGCGCGGAGGCGCGTGAACGCGGGCTGAAAACGATTTCGGACGTGGCGCGCATTTCAGCGCAATGGCGCGCGGGCTTTGGCGCGGCCTTTCTGGATCGTGAAGACGGCTATCGCGGCTTGGTGCAGGCTTACGGTTTGAAGTTCGCCGCAGCGCCGCTCTCAATGGATTTATCGCTGACCTACCGCGCGCTGGCTGAACGCCAGGTAGATTTGATCGCGGGCGATGCCACCAACGGCTTGATCGCCAAGCTGGATTTGTTCGCGTTGGAAGATGACCGCCACTACTTCCCGCCCTATCACGCCGTGCCGGTCGTGCGGAATGAAACGCTGCAAGAACATCCCGAACTGCGCCCGCTGCTCGAACGCCTGGCCGGGCTGATTTCGGATCAGGAGATGCGGCAGATGAATTACGAAGCCGAGGTCGAGCGCCGCGAACCCGCCGCCATCGTGCAGGCGTTTTTGGCGCGTCACCCGCAAGCCTTGAACAAGCCTTGACGCGCCGGCCCAGCACTTGCTTTGAGACCTCAGCTTCTTAACCGGAAATAATTTCGACAACCTATTGACGGACTAAGCGATCATCCACATGATGACGCTTCCCAAAGGGGGAGTAGACCTCCCGGCATTGCCGGGTGCGGTGACGTCGTCAACACGGTTGTCCAAGACAATCCGGCGCGCCGGTGAACGAGCAATAGACGTTCAACGATCAAGACCTTTTGCGATTCCTAAACTGGAACGCAAAAGGTCTTTTTGCATTTGGGAAAGAAAACACGAAGACGTGATCGATTTGTCACGCACAAACGAAGGAAACAAATTATGGAATTGAAAGAACTGCAACAGCACATTCGCACGCTGGCCACATTGGAAGAGACCTCTTCTCAGGTGATCAGTTGTTATCTCAACCTCGAAGCGGGTGAATCGGGATACCACAATGCGCTGGACGAGCGCGCAGGGATGCTGAGAAAAACCTTTGCGGGAGAAGAGCGGAAGGACTTCGAGGAAGCACTCGCTCACATTGAGGATTTACTCAGCGCAGGGCTGCGTCCCGGCACGAAAGGGGTGGCGATCTTTTCCCGCGCCGGAGCGCAGCCGTTCTTCCTGTCGCTTCAGTTTCGCGTGCCACTGCCCAACTGGATCGTCGCAGGCTCGACTCCCAACATTTACCATCTGGTCGAACTGAAGGACACCTATGCCCGTTACGTGGTCATGATCTCGACTGAGGAGAGCGCGCGCATCCTCGAAGTCAATCTGGGCGAGGTGACTGAAGAGCTATGGCGCGAACGCCCGGAATTGCGCAAGCGCGTAGGCCGCGAATGGTCGAAGGAGCATTATCAAAATCATCGCCGCAATCGCACCGATCAATTCATCAAGGAGAAGATTCAATTGCTCGAACAATTGATGGCGGCGGGCGGCCACACGCATTTGCTCCTCGCGGGCAATCCGCGCATCACTGCCCGCGTGCGTGAGGCTTTGCCGAAACATTTGACCGCCAGGTTGGTGGATACGATTGTCGCTTCCGGCAGTGACCGCCTTTCAGATGTAGTGGCAGCGACGCTCTCGGCCTTCGTCGAGCAGGAAGAACTGGAGTCGCAGGGGGTGGTGGAGCGGCTCATGCAGGAGATTCACCGGCACGCGCTCGGAGTAGCCGGACTGGACGCCACCATTCAAACCCTGCGACAAGGAAATCTAGACGTACTCGTCCTGGCCAGCGCGTTTGACCCAGAGATGGGCTGGTCGTGCGCGGCCTGCGGAGCGATGGGAGTCAATCGGGGACGCCTTGATGTCTGCCCCGAATGCGGGCATCACGAGTTGCAGGAAATAGACCTCAGAGAGGAGATGGTGCGCATCGCCGAACATCAGGGTTGCGGCGTTGAGATCGTCAATCACAGCGACAGCCTGATGCGGTTTGACGGGGTCGGCGCATTGCTGCGCTATTACGCGCCTGAACAGTTTTACCAGAGAGGGAGGCAAAGTCATGACTGACAAAGGAGGTTTCATTGATCGGAAACGCACGATGGAAGAGGAATACTTCCGCAAGCAGGAACTGGAATTAATCGAGCGGATGCGCCAACGGACGGCTCAGGAGAACGAGCGTCAGGAGATGGCCGCGACGCTTGGCGTCACAGATGCGGAAATTCTAAACACCTTGCAGGAAATGGGCTACACGCGCGCGACGGTGTTGTTGCTGTATCTGGTTCCACTGGTGCAGGTCGCGTGGGCTGAAGGAAGCGTGTCCAAAAGCGAACGCGAACTGATTCTGGAGGCCACTCGATTGCGCGGCATTGAAGCAGGCAGCGCAGCTTACGAGCAATTGATCGGATGGCTCAATGAACAGCCATCGGAAGAGTTTTTCAAGCGCACATTGCGCGTGATCAGCGCGTTGCTGCAAGCCTTGCCGCCTGAGCAGCGGGAAGCGAGTAAGCGCGACCTCGTTGCTTTCTGCACACAGGTGGCAGGAATCTCTGGTGGGCTTGTCGGCTTTTTGAGTTTCGGCGGCAAAGTCACCAAAGAAGAGCGTGCATTGCTCGAACGCATCGCCGCTCAATTGGAGCACAGCCACGAATCTGCCGCGCAGAACCTGGTCAAAACGTAGTGGGGCGTAATTGATTCAGATGGCGATCTCGCGTTCGCGCGAGTTACTCGCCGA
>JANOWX010000124.1:0-3328 GCA_031418175.1 Acidobacteriota bacterium
CCAGCGTCAACGTGTGTTGTCCGGCGGGCAGATCAATAAGCATCAACCCGCTTCCCGGTTCCGTGGTCAGGTTGGCGGCGCTACCATTCAGCCGCGCGATCCAGTGCGGATAGGCATAAGTATTGAGCCGCACGCGCACCGATTCGGCGTTGTCCAAATGAAACTCGCGGTGTTGATTGGTCAACTCTTGCGCCACGATTTGCCCGCGTCCGTTGATGAAGCTCAGCCCGCCGTACGCTTTGCTGGTCGCGTACAGCAGCGTGTCGGCGCTGTGGGGGCGGAAATAGATTTGGTTGGCGAAGGCGGCGAGGTAGGTGAACTCTTCCTGATATTCCAGTTCGCGCAGTTGTTCGATGGTGATGGGCGGGCGGGCCGGATTTTCCAAATGCCGGATCAATTCGGCGCGCGCGATTTCGGCCTTGGCGCTCTTGGCGATGACGTAGGTGAAGAGGAAATTGCCGAGCAGCAACATGGTCAATCCGCCGGTCAGTAACTTGCGCCCCTGTTCGGAAAACTCCGTCCGGCAGTTGAGAAAGGCGGCGAACAGCAAGCCGCCGCATAAGCCTACGATGGGTTGCAAGCGCCAGGGGAATTGGATATACGCCAATCCGGGCAAGCGTTCCCAGAGGAGCAACGACAGCGGCAGGGAGATCAGCAAACCGACAGCGGTGAGCGCCAGACAGAACCGCAGCAGCAAGCGTTGTGCTGGCGGTTGCGGCTTGCGCCAGAGCGCCAGGCCGAGCAGTGCGATCAGCGCCGTTTGCAACAGCGTGATCCAACTCGCGGCCCGATTGAGTTCTGCCCAAGCCTGGCGAAATTGATTGCCGTCCGGCGCGGTGGCGAAGAGGAAGTAGTTGCGGAAATCCTGCTGCGCGGTTTGCAGCTTGACCTGCACCCAACTCATTTCGAGCTGTTGGGGAACTAGGAAAAAGGCGGTCAGCGCCAAGGCGAGCAGGCCGGCCAGCAGCAGGTTGCGCCAGCCGCGCCAACCCGCTGCGGGTAAGTAACACAGCGCCAGCAAGCCGACGGCGAGGGCGCACAGAAACGTAGTAATCACATGCGTCAGCACAATCAGGCTGAGGCTGAAGGCGAAAAGAGCCGTGGCGTTTTTGACGCTCTCGCTCAGCAACAATCGGTGCGCGGCCAGCAGCGCCAGCGGCACAAAACTCAGCGCCAGTCCATTCGGCAAAAACGCGCGGTGCAGCGTCAGCAGGGAATACGCGGGCAAAAGCACATACAGCGCCGCCGCCAGCACGCTCGCCGTTTTGGGAAAGAAGGCGCGGGCCAAAAGATAGGCGTTGATTTGCGCCAGTAGCAGGCAGAGCAGCGTGCTGAATTTCAGCGCGTTGATGAAGTCGGTTTGCAACAGCTTTGCCGCCAACGCGGTCAATCCGTAAAAGACCGGCGGATAAAACGTGAAGAAGGCATCGCCGCGCCCGCCATCCAGAATGCCGGCCCAGCGCGGCAGCCAGTCGCCTTCGGCCAGGCTCTGCGCATAGGCGCGCGTGAGTTGGTAATGCGCGGGCAGATCACCCTGCGCGCCAAAGGCCGGATTGGCCAGGCGCGCATACGACAGCCAAACGGCGACGAGCAGAAAGAAGCAAACCAGCGTCAGCCCTTCTTTCAAACCTTGCGCGCTCAAACTGGCGCTGGCCGTTGCGCGCGGCAGTGAGATGGATTCGGACATGCGGGAAACCTCGCGGGGATGCGCGAAAGATGGGCGGGATGCAGGGGAAACTCCGGGCGCATTTCTTACCACAAGCATGCTGACTGCCGGTAGCAAAAAGATTCGACCTGTGCAAGTGGCCGGCGAAGCCTTTGGAGTGCGGCGGCTCGACGCCGCTTTGGTATGCACTTGGCATTGAGTAAAACCGGTAGCCAAAGACACTGTGGCTGTCCGTAGCCTTGCTTGCTTGACGCGCCGAAGGGGTATACCAAAGCGGCGTCGAGCCGCCGCACTCCAAAGGCTTCGCCAGTCAAATAAGCACAGGCTTCCATTAGTTGTACATGCACAGGTCGAAATTTTTATGCTTGCTTGCGTGGGGTGGCATGACTAGAATGCCCCGCGTCCTTACAGTCCTTTAGCGTTGGCAACAGGATCAAAGGTTGAGCAAGAGACAAGCAGCAAACCCGAAACAAGCCAACGTTCCATCCCCCGCACAGACGGCCCCTGCACAGACGGCCCCTAACACAGTTCGGCTTTCACGATCACAACATCCCCTTCCTGTCGGACAGGAAAATATACACGCACATTGCATCCTCAATTTGCGCGGCTTGGGCTCGGCGCTCGTGACCGCGTAACTTGGCCAGCCCCACACGGCCATAATCGTTTGGTTTCGGATGCGGGGCATCTTCGCATGCAGGGCATCTGAGGTGAGGAGTAGTGGTGATGGATAGACGGTTTTGGATGGCAGTGGCCGGTGCGCTGTGCTGCGGACTGCTGCTAACGCAAGCCACCCGGCAATACCTGCAAACACGCCTCAACGAACAACAGGGCGAAGAGTTGACCGAAGTCGTCGTCGCTCTCTCTGACATTCCGCTCGGCAGCGAGATCGGGCCGGAACAGGTGGGCCTGGTCAAATATCCGAAGCATCTGCTTTCGCCCGAATCGGTTTTTGAGAAACAAGCCGTGCTGCGCCGTGTCGTGGTGGCCGAGATTCCGGCGCTGATGCCCGTGCTTAGCCGCCACTTGGCCGCGCCGGGCACGCCGCTGGGATTGAGCGGCTTGTTGAAACCGGGCTTGCGCGCCGTGGCCGTGCGCGTAGACGAAACCAGCGGCAACGCCGAAGTGGATGAGACGAACGGTTATTCGGGCAGTTATGTGGACGTGATTGCGATCATGCCGCCGCCCGTTGAGAACGCTAAGCCGGTCTCGAAAATGATCTTGCAAAACATACGCGTGCTGGCGGGCGGCAACCCCACACAAACGCGCAAGACGGCCTGGGGCAAAGTCGTCTGGTTGGAAGTCACGCCCGTGCAGGCCGAGAAATTGAAATTGGCTGAAGCCGAAGGGCGGTTGCTGCTTTCGATACGCAATGCTGCTGATCGCGTCGTAGAGGCTACACCGGGGGCCACGCGGCGCGATGTGCTGGCGGATGCGGCGCTCGAAGCGCGCGCGGCCGGCGATCCGCCGCGCAAGTCGGCAGCATTGCGCACAACTCGGCAGCGGCCTACTCTGCCATCTGCCACGGGCACGCCGGTGGTTCCCTTGGGCGCGCCGCTGGTCGAAAAAAACGGCCCGTCCGTTGAATTGCTCGAAGGCCGCAAACGCACGCGCGTTGAGATTCAATAGTAGGACTTACGCACAAGAGCATGGAGTTCAGGCTTC
>JANOWX010000125.1:0-16204 GCA_031418175.1 Acidobacteriota bacterium
GTCCTTTGATGGCCTCGACCGCGATCTTGGCCTTCAGTTCCGCACTATAGGTTTTGCGCTGTTTTTTCATGTTGGTTCCTCAAAGAGCGGCAGCGATTTTACACCTTAAGTGCTGGTCTAGTTTTCGGGGTACATCATACTGCCCATAAATTGGCACGGCGATCAACAATTGTTGTTTCCCCGAGCCGTTAATGTGCAATTCGCGTTTAGCGAATTGCACAAGAGGATAAAGGAGAAAGTCATGACTAAACTCTTCAGAGCCACTTTGACCGCAATTCACTCGATAGGCGTGCTTGCGCTTATCGTATCTTTGTCCCTCACAGGAATAGCGCAAACCTGTGGACCATTGTCGAGTCCCGGCAATCCTTTCCCCTGCAGCGGCGGAGGAAACTGCACTTTCTTCACTTGGCATCAAGGGAAATATGTTTGGGAGCAAGACCTCTCGTTCCCGAACAGATACTCTTACGGCCTAACCAGCCGTGATGCCAAGTACTGGGCAACCCATGCTCGTAACCATGGATTCACCATCAGCAATGAACCCGGCTCATTGACCATTGGTGTCTCAGACGCCATCAGTTCGAACGGGCATGTATGGTGGGTTGACAGGCTCGATTGGGACAAAACACGAGGGCGTGAAATGAACTGGGGTCAATGGGGAATCACTTTCCCAGCACAAGGCCGCAGTTTCTCTCAAGCCAACCAAGGGTACATCTACCCTAAGCCAATGCCATGGCGACCGATAATTTACATGTCCGTCAATCCGACCCTCTGGGCTGGCTCCTACGATCAAACAATCCGATTCTCAGGTACGAACTTTACACCAGATATGCTAGTGGACGTCACTTTTCCAAATGGTGTCAATAGGGTCACCTTGCAGGGTGGACAAGTGCTGTATTCTTCGGGTTCTTTTTTCGGGGTTCGTGTGAAACTGGATGTGCGCGGTTGGTGGAAGTTTCGTGCTGTCACTAGAAACGGGCAGCGCACTGACCCGGCTTGGGTCTATGTCAACTAATGCAGCCGTTTCTGCACAGGCAGCGAGCAAGCAACACTCGCTGCCTACCTGCGCTTCTGCATTGAAAAGTAACCCGCACTAGAATGTCCCATTCTGAATCTGAAAGAAGGAGTTTTCATAATGAAAAGAGCAACTTTTACGAAATCACTTATCGCTATGGCAGTCTTACTACTTTTGCTGGGTGCTGTACTTGCCCAGGGCAGCAGCGGGCAAGAATCATCATTAACCGGCAATACACAGCTTCTCCGCGACTTGCTTTCAGAAGTTCGGTTGCTGAGGAAATCCGTACAGGAAGCACAATTGAACACTTACAGAGGGTTGTTAATGGTCGAGCGCATTCGCCTTCAACGAGAACAAGTTGACCGTCTGACACGACAACTCAATGAATTAAAACGTGAGCAGTTGAACTTCAGTGCAAATCTGCCGCCCATGCAGGAACGCATCAAGGTTTTCGAGTCTCAAATCGAAAATGAACGTGATCCGGCTCGACGTAGCCAGCTTGAATTGGAGTTAACAGCATTCAAAAACTTAGTTGAGCAGGAAGCATCTCGACAGCGACAGCAACAAGAACTTGAGCCACAACTAACCGGCCAACTCCAGTCAGAGCAGGCCAAGTTGGACGAACTCAACGAACGGCTACTGGCTGTTGAGAAGGTCATAGCAAATTGATTGTAAACAACCGTCGCTTGCTAGGATAAGACGACCGGCAACCCGTTTGCCTAATAGCTGCCAGCAACAATCTTATGTTTTAGAGGCTGAGAAAAACACGCTCTTTCAAGCGGCGGGCGTAGCTCGTACGTCCGCCATGTTTCCTTCATCACTTCTCAATCGCTTCCAAACTTCTCAATCGCTTCCAAAAGAAAATGCTCCAAGCGCGCCACGTTCGGGCGCACCTCGCCGCGTTTGTAATCAATCAGGCCGCGCTGGCGGAATTCGATCATCATCCCGGTGACAACCTCGCGCGTAGAGCCGATCAATTCGGCCAACTCTTCGTGCGTGAGGCGGATGCTGGCTTCGTCTGTGCGCAAGGCGGCGTCTGAGAGTTCCAACAAGGCTTGCGCCAGGCGGCGGTGATTGTTTTCAAACACCAACGCTTCGATCTGGCGTTGCGCTTCGGCCAAGCGCGCGGCGACGTGTTGAAACGCGCTCTGCATCGCCTGCGGATCGTGTTTGATCGCCTGCCAGAAATCGCTGGCGCGAATCAGGGCCACGCGTGTGGTGTCGAGCGCAACGGCTTCATCGCTGCGGCGCGGCTCGGCGGTCGCGCCCGCCAAGGCCAGTTCGCCAAAGACTTCGCCGGGGTAGCGGATCGAAGTGATCTTCTGCTGGCCTGCGGGCGAAGTGCGCAAAATCTTCACGCGGCCTTTCAGCACCAGGTAAATGTGCGTTGCGGCGTCTTCGAGTTTGTAAACCAGCATCCCGCGCCAGAACGCCTTTTCGACGCGCGGCACGGCGGCGAGCGTGGGAAAGGGCGGCAGCCAATGCGGTGGCCGCCAAGGTTCTTCGATTCGTTTTAACGCTGCTGCATTGGCGATCATTCGGCTCCCTCCTACTCCTGCTTGCTTATTCGTGTTTTCCGGCGCGCGCGTGGTGTCGCAGTTCGGCCAGAAAATCTTTGCTTTCGTCTTGCGACAGGCGCGCGACCGACTTTTCGATTTGGCGCAGGTGCGCGCTGACCGGCCCCGCCAGGCGCAAGGCCAATTGTTCGTTCTCTTGTTCGGAAAGATCGGACACGACCAGCACGACATATTTCGCCGTCTGGTAGGCGTTGACCTGATAGCTCGCGCTCAAGGCATATTGCAAACCGGCGGTCACGCCGTCATCGGCGGGGACTTTGCCATTGCGCAAACAGGCCTCGTCGCGCGGCGTCACCAGCAGCGAGACGACTTTGCTGTTTTGCGTATAAATCAGGTGGCCGAACTTGCGCGCCTTGAATCCGCAAACGTGCACCGCTTTCAACTTCATGTCTTGCGCGCCCGCCGCTGCTGCCTCGGCCAGGCCGGCATAGGCCGGATATTTCTCCTTCATCCAGGCCGGCGTCGTCGCGGCGGCCTGTGCGTTGGCGAATTGCAGCGCACACGTCTGATGATCGCCCGCCGCTTCGGCCATCACGGTCTCGCTCAATTGAGCGAGCAAGGTGGTTTGTTGCGCGCTGTGTTTGTAGGCATACAGCCCAAACCCGCCCAGCGCGAGCAAGAAAACAGCCGTCACCAGAGCCGGCATGGCGAAGTTGGGGGCGAGCCATCCAAGCCTGATGCTGGGCCAATTATTCGGCCAGACACTTGACCAAGCGCGCGGTTGAACAACACGCGGCGGACGAACTGGCGCGGCTTGCGCGAGCGGCGCGGCTTCGGCTGCGGCGCGCAAGCGTTCGCGCAAACGTGCCTGTGCTTCGTCACTCATACCGGTGCGCGTCACGGCCGCGCGCAAGGTCAGGCGCAGGTGGCGGCGCGCGCCCAATTCAGCGCGGCAGGGCGGGCACTGTTCGGCGTGGCGCAAACAATCGTGATTCGTCTCAACGGCCAGTTCGCCGCTCAAATACGAATCGAGGACATCTTTGAAATTTCGGCAATCCATAAAACTACGGCTCACGCGTCGGCCAGTTTGTAACCCGCCGCGTGCGCATATTGCGTCAACTCCGCGCGCAACAGCTTGCGCCCGCGATGCAAGCGCGACATCACGGTGCCGATGGGAATTTCCATGGCTGCGGCGACTTCGCGGTAAGACAACTCTTCAATGTCGGCCAGCACAACTGGAATCTGAAAATCGCGCGGCAAGCGTTCGAGCGCGGCAATCACGTCTGCATCGGTCAATTGCGTGGGCGTCGGCGGGTCATAGGCAATCGTCTCGGCAATCGTTTCTTCGACCGGCACCAGCCGCAACCGCTCTTTGCGTTGGCCGCTGTAATAGACATTGAACATGATTTTATAGAGCCAGGCCCGCAAATTCGTGCCCAACTCGAAGCGGTGAAAGGAACGCCAAGCCTGCAAATAAGCCTCCTGCACCAGGTCTTCGGCCTTGCCCTGATCGCGGCACAGCCGCAGGGCGACGCGGAAAAGCTGGTCGGCATAAGCCAACGCGGCGCCCTCGAATGCAGCCAGTTTTTGTCCTTCTTCTAGGCTCAACTTTGTCAGACTCAACGCTGTTGCCTTGTCAGCCTTTCTTCGGGTTCCGGGCGGTTGCCGCACGCACATCCTGCCCACTGTATTGCAACGCGGGGCGGCAATTATTCCGCCCCGGCAGATTTTTCTTACGCGCGCGGGTCAGCGGCGGATTCGGCGCGAAAAATGAGCAAACGTCATCGCACTAGAAAGTAGCTGACAGTTTGCAGGCAAGGGAATCGAGGCAAAGGAATAAAAGCTCCAATCCATTGAATGTATTCCTTGGCCTCGATTCCTCTGCCAATCAGATGGTTTGAGCAGCCGGTTGCGCTATTGCGGTTCCGTCACTATAATGCGCGACTTTGCATTTGAAGAAAAATTCCAAAGAGGTCATCACAATGGCATACGCAATCATCCGCACGGGCGGAAAACAGTTCCGGGTCAGCCCCGGCGAGGTCGTCCGCATCCCGTCACTGGGCGATAAGAACGAAGGCGATGCAGTCGAATTCGAGGTGCTGGTGTCCGGCAATGACGAGGGCGTGCAAATCGGCGCGCCGCTGGTCGCGGGCGTCAAAGCCACCGGCACGGTCGTCAAAAACGGGCGCGGGCCAAAGATCATCGTGTTTAAGTTCAAACGCCGCAAACAATACAAAAAGATCAAAGGTCATCGGCAGGGCTATACCTCCGTCAAGATTGACGCGATCGCTTAATCATCAGGAGTTTTCGTCATGGCACATAAGAAAGGTGTAGGCAGTTCGCGCAACGGGCGCGATTCCAACGCGCAGCGGCTGGGCGTCAAACGCTTCGGCGGCCAGTTGGTTTCGGGCGGTTCGATCTTGGTGCGCCAGCGCGGCACCAAATTCAAACCCGGCACCAACGTCGGCGTCGGCAGCGACGACACGCTTTACGCCTGCGTCACCGGCATCGTTAAGTTCGAAGACAAAGGACGCAAAGGGCGCTTCATCAGCGTCTATCCGTCAGCAGCAGAGTAGTTGGCGGTCGGTCAGTTCACCCGGCTACCGACTACTGACTACTGACTACCGATGTTCATAGACCGCGCGAAAATTTATGTAAAAGGCGGCGACGGCGGCAATGGCGTAACGGCCTTCCGCCGTGAGAAATTCGTACCGCACGGCGGGCCTTCGGGCGGCGACGGCGGGCGTGGCGGTTCGGTCTATTTCGAAGCCTCGGAAGGCGTCAACACGCTGCTGCATTTCCGCTACAACCCTGAACACAAGGCTGACCGCGGACGGCACGGCGAAGGCAGCAACTGTCACGGCAAGGATGGCAACGACATCGTGGTGCAGGTGCCGGTCGGCACGCTGGTGCTGAATGCGAATACCGGCGAAGTTATCCACGATTTCACCCACGCGGGTGAGCGCGTGCTGCTGGCCAAGGGTGGACGCGGCGGACTCGGCAACGCGCAATTCGCCACACCCACCAACCGCGCGCCGCGCTATCACCAGGAAGGCCGCCTGGGACAGGAATACCATCTGCAATTGGAATTGAAACTGATCGCCGATGTGGGCTTGGTCGGTTTGCCGAACGCCGGCAAGTCCACGTTAATTTCGCGCATCTCAGCGGCGCGCCCCAAGATTGCCGATTATCCCTTCACCACGCTTGAACCGCACTTGGGCGTCGTTGACCTGGGCGATTACAAAACCCTGGTCGTGGCGGATATTCCCGGCTTGATCGCGGGCGCGCACACGGGCGCTGGCTTGGGCGACCGCTTTTTGCGCCACGTCGAGCGCACAAAGATTCTGCTTCACCTCGTTGACGTTTCCGGTTTGGCGAGCGATCCGGTCAAGGATTACCAAACCGTCACGCACGAGTTGAACGCCTATAGCCCGGCCGTGGCGGTGAAACCGAAGATCGTAGTTGCAACCAAACTCGACGCTCTTGACGAAACAGAAAAGCTCGCTGAATTCAAAGCGTTCTGTGAGCGCGAAGGCTTGGAGTTTCACCAGATTTCGGCAGCCTCTGGCGCGGGCCTGAAAGATTTGCTTTACGCGCTCGAACGCAAGTTGCAGGGCTTAGCGCCAGATGCGGTGGATGTGGCAGATACGCCGAGAGCATTCGCGGCAAGCGTAAAAGCAGCTTCATAGGTAACAGCCGTGCCGCAACGTATCGGAGTTTACGGCGGGACATTCGACCCGATTCACAACGGCCATCTGCGGGTGGCCGCCGCGATCCTTGAGAATTTTGCGTTGGATCAACTGCTCTTCGTGCCGGCCTTCGTGCCGCCGCACAAACGCGGCCAAACGATCAGCGCGGCGCATCACCGTTACGCGCTGCTCGCGCTGGCCACGGCGCACGAAGCGCGCATGTTGATCTCGACGCTTGAACTGGAAGCGCCCGCGCGGCCTTACACCATCGAAACGCTGGGCCATTTGCAAACGCAACATTCCGGCGCGCAATTGTTCTTTGTGATGGGTATGGATTCGTTCCGCGATGTCACGCTCTGGCGCGCGCACGAGCGCCTGCTGACCGAGTTCAGCCTCGTCGTTGCCACGCGCCCCGGTTATCGCGCGCACGAACACGCGACCGAAAATGTCGCGGCGCATTTGAGTCCGGCCTTGCAAACGCGCGTGGTTGATTTACGCGGCGGGTTGAAACCGGCGGCAGCGCAATTGGCCGCGCCGCACACGTTCATCACCGATTACGTGGCGGTTGACGTATCGGCGACCGGCATTCGCCAGGCGGTGCAGGCGAGCCGGAATTTGGAAAACATGCCGCCGGCCGTCGCGGATTACATCGCCAAATATCGGTTGTACAAGTTAGCAGTATGAGTGAAGCAATTTTGCAAATAGAAACCCCGCTGGTGACTCCGGCAGTGAGCCCTGTGGTTGCGCCTGTGGAGATAACGGCCGAAGACCAGCATATCTTCGAGCAGGTTAAAACCGTCGTCGCCGCCGCCGAAGACAAGAAAGCGTTGGATGTAATTGTACTGCGGCTGTCCGCGCTGACCGAATTCACCGACTACTTCGTCATCTGTAGCGGCACCAATCCGCGCCAGACGCAGGCGATTGCCGATGAAATCAGCTTGCGGCTCAAACAGACCTACAAACTGCGTCCGCAACATACCGAAGGTTATAACGTCGGCGCATGGATACTGCTCGATTTCGGCGCCTTCGTCGTGCACGTCTTCGTCGAAGAGTCGCGCCGTTTCTATGATCTGGAACGGCTCTGGCGCGATGCCGAGAGCGTGACCGTTTGAATACCGTGTCAGAAGCCCGACCGTGAGCAAGGGATCGGGTTGTGCAGTTGAGCCCTCGCTCACGGTCGGGCTTCTGACACGATCTAATTTCAATGCGTTTGCATTTCGTCTGGATCGGCAAAACCAAAGATCGGCCTTGCGCCGCTTTGCTGGCCGATTATTTAAGTCGCATCGCCCGCTTCACCCCCAGTGCAGTGAGCGAATTGAAAGAGCCTTCCAGCAGCCATACCGGCAGCCTTTCTGGTAAAGGGGCCGAACGCCGTGTGGTTGAACAGGAAGGCGAAAAAATACTGGCTGCCGTCGCGCGGGATGATTATGTCGTCCTGCTCGATGAAAGAGGCCGTCAATTCTCGTCGCCCGCTCTGGCTGAATTTATCGGCGCGCGGCAACAGGCCGGCAGTAAACGGGTCGCTTTCATCATCGGCGGGTTCGCCGGCGTGAGCGACGCCGTCCGGCACCGCGCCGATCTCGTGTGGTCGCTCTCGCAACTCACGCTGCCCCACGAAATCGCCCGCGCCGTCGTAACGGAGCAGATTTATCGCGCGTATACGCTGCTCGCCGGTTTGCCGTATCACAAGTTTTGAACCCGAGTTTTGGGAATTGCTTGTCATTCCAAATTCCAAGTTGATCAATGGGGAGCTGAGGATGGACAAAAAGAAACTGAGTTATTTCAAAGAACGCCTGTTGGCCGAACGCGCCAAATTGCTGGGCGTCGTCGGACGCAACGAAGATCACGGCCGCGAGGCCGACACCGAGGCCACGCAAGACCCCGCGGACAAGGCCTCGAACTCTTACACCAAAGAATTGCTGTTTAGCCAATCCACCAACGACCGCCAGATGCTGATGTTGATCGAAGATGCGCTCGAACGCATCGAAGACGGCGAGTTCGGCACCTGCGTCATCAGCGGCGAAGAGATTCCGATGAAGCGCCTGGAAGCGATTCCCTGGGCCAAATACACCATCGCCGTGCAAGAGCAGATCGAAAAGGGCTTGATTGACGAAGAAGAGTAACGAAGAAGAGTAAGCCTTTGTCAGCCAATCGGGAATGTCCCCCGCAGCAGCCGCGCAAATTGCCGGCCTCTGCGGGGGATTGTTTTTTTTCAGCCCACACACAGGCCCCGCGCATATGGAACATACCCAGCCCGGATGCTACACTCCGCGCGCTTTACCAGCTTCAACCCATCTGCAAACAGGAGACCCCGCGATGGCGATTGCCCCGGGCACGCGCTTCAATCAATACGAAATCCTCGCGCCCCTCGGGGCGGGCGGCATGGGCGAAGTTTACCGCGCGCGCGATGAACGGTTGGAACGCGAAGTGGCGCTCAAACTGTTGCCCGCCGCCTACACCACCGACCCGGAGCGCGTGCGCCGCTTCATTCAGGAAGCCAAAGCCGCCTCCGCGCTCAATCACCCGAACATCGTCACCGTCCATGAGATAGGGGAAATCGGCGCGACCGACGGCCAGCATTTCATCATCACCGAATATATCGAAGGCACAGCCTTGCGCGACCGTTTGGCGCAAGGCCCGTTGCCGTTGAATGAAACGCTCGACCTGGCCGTGCAAATCGCCGCCGCGCTGGCCGTCGCGCACGCAGCCGGCATCATCCACCGCGACATCAAACCCGACAACCTGATGGTGCGCCGCGACGGCCTGGTCAAGGTAAGGTGCTCGATTTCGGCCTCGCCAAATTGACGGAGAAGCAACCGCAGGCGGATGTGGATAAGGAAGCCGCGACGCTCGCCAAAGTCACCACCGATCCCGGCGCGGTCATGGGCACGCCGCAATACATGTCGCCCGAACAGGCGCGCGGGCAGCGGGTGGATGCACGCACCGACATCTTCAGTTTTGGCATCGTGCTTTATGAAATGCTGGCCGGGCAGCCGCCCTTCACCGGCGTCAACGTCGTGGATGTGCTGGCGGCCATCCTGGAACGCGAGCCTGCGCCGCTGGCCGAAGTCCCCGCCGAATTGCAACGCGTCGTCAGCCAGATGCTGTGCAAAGACCGCGCGCAACGCTATGCAAACAGCCAAAACCTGTTGCGCGAGCTGAAAGAAATCAAAGAAGAGTTGGCCTTTGCTGCCAAGCTCAGCCGGAATGCGGAACGCGGAATGCGGAGTGCGGAATCAACCGCGGCGGTTCAACCAACGGCCGTGACGAATGAAACGCCGCCAGCTTCTACGAATCCCTCTGTGCAATTCCGCATTCCGCATACCGCACTCCGCATTGGCGTGCCGCTGGCGGTGCTCGTGCTGGCTGTCATCACCGCGTACTTCTTCATCAATCGCCGCAGCCAACCCGCCCTCGCCGAACGCGAACCGCTGCTGCTCGCCGATTTCGAGAACAAGACGGGCGAAGAGATTTGGGACGGGACGCTGAAACAAGCCTTAGCCGTCGCGCTGGAACAATCGCCCTACATGAACATCTTTCCCGAAGAACGCGCGCGCGACACGCTGCGGTTGATGAACCGGTTGGTGGATGAACCGATCACGCGCGCCGTCGGGCGCGAGATATGTCAGCGGCGCAACGTGCGGGCGCTGCTCATCGGCACGATCGCGAAGCTGGAACGCAGTTACACGGTGACGCTGGAAGCAACGAATGCGCAGAGCGGCGAGCGGATGGCGCTGGCGCTGGAACAGGCGGCAGGGCGCGATGAGGTGGTGAATGCGTTGGAACGCGCAGCGACGAGTTTGCGCGGGAAGCTGGGCGAATCGCTGGCGTCGTTGCAGAAATACGATAAGCCGTTGGAAGAAGCCACCACGACTTCGCTGGATGCGCTCAAGGCTTATTCAGAGGGGCGCGCGCTGACCAGAAAGGGAGCGCAGGAGGAAGCCATACCTTTCTTTCAAAGGGCAACCGAGCTTGATCCAGGCTTTGCTTCAGCCTGGCGCATTCTTGGCACTGCGTATTTGAATAGTGGCAATCCCGGCAAGGGAAGGGAATATCTTGAGCAAGCCTGGCAACTGCGCGAGCGAAGCAGTGAGCGGGAAAAGCTGTTTATTGCCACAGGATATTTCTGGGACGTTGGTGATCTGAACAAGATGAATGAACAAGCCTCGCTGTGGATGCATCTCTATCCACAGGAGGCATCCGGGTTCTATCAAAAGGGATCGACTTTGTTTCTGACCGGGCAATACGAGAAAGCGCTGGAGGCATTTCGTGAAGCCATCCGCATTGATCCTGATAGTACAGAGCTACATCGAAGTGTTGCTACCTCATTACTTCAATTGGATCGTTACGACGAAGCAACAGCAGTCATCAAACAAGCACAGGCAAGAAAGCTGGATATGTGGCCGCTGCACCTGTATAGCTATCAGATAGCCTTCGTCAGGAACGATGCTGAAACAATGCGTCGTGAGGTCGAATGGTTCCCTGGGAAATTGCAAGCCTACCGAATGCCTGAGTATCAGGCACGGGCCGCCGCATTTGGCGGGCGTTTGCGGCAGGCGCATGACTTCTGGCAACGAGCCAGCGCGTTGGCAGCATCACGCAACCTGCCTGTCGAGATGGCAGGGATGCAAGCCTGGGAAGCCGAAATCAAGGCGCAGTTTGGACTCGCACAACCCGCTGTCACGCAGGCTAGCCAGGCTGTTGCTCTGTTGCGTAATCGTAATGCCGAAACCTTTTGGCGGCGAGCCAATCTCAGTTACCCACTGAACGGGCAACTGCTGGCGCTGACCTTCGCGCTCAGTGGCGACACGGCGCGGGCACAGGCGCGGGCGGATGAACTGGCGCAGAAGCTGCCCGAACACACCCTCAACAACGGCGTCTGGCTGCCAACGATTCGCGCGGCGCTTGAACTCAAACGCAATCAACCCGACAAAGCGATTCAGTTGCTGGAAACGGCGCGCCAGTATGATTCGGCTTACACGATTCACTTCCGCTCAGCGTGGCTGCGCGGGCAGGCGTACCTGCAACTCAAACAAGGCGCACAGGCCGCCGCCGAGTTTCAGAAGATCATTGACCATCGCGGCTGGGATGTGACGTCGCCGCTGTGGCCGCTGGCGCATCTGGGCTTGGCGCGTGCGGCGCTGTTGCAGGGCGAGGCGGCGAAAGCGAAACAGATGTACGACGAATTCTTCCGGCTGTGGAAAGACGCCGACGCCGATTTGCCCGTGCTGATTGAGGCGAAGAAGGAATACGTGAAACTGAAGTGATATGGAGTGCGGCGGCTCGACGCCGCTTTTCGTTCGCAGTGCGCAACTTCCGCGATACCCTCGAACCGTTCGACGGCGAACGCCAAAGCGGCGTCGAGCCGCCGCACTCCACATTCACGGCGAAAGCGCGCAAGGCGTATCAGGATTTCTTTTCGCGGCGAAAAAAAGTATGAAAAAGTGAAGGGAGATGAAGTGCAGCGGTGCACCACCGCTGTTCGTTCACTGTGCGGGCGTGGCTGTACACACCAGCCGCACCCGCTGTAAATTGCCGCCATGAACACCCCAACCACATTTGATCTGCGCGCGGAATTCAATCCGCTCATCCGCCCTTATCTGGTCGTGACGATTGGTCTGACGATGGCCAGCACGATCATTGGTCTGCCGCTGGCAGTGATCTGGTTCTGTGGCGTAGGCCAATGGTGGGCGCGGCATTACTTTGCCAAGCTGGAATGCAACCTGAGCGATAAAACGCTGCGCTATCGCAAAGGCATTCTCGTGCAGATCGAGAAAACCATCCCGCTCGAAAACATCCAGGACGTGACCTTTATCGAAGGCCCGCTGCTGCGCCACTTCCATCTCAGCACGCTCAAGTTTGAAACCGCCGGCCACACCGCCGGGCAGGCGAACAACATGCAACTCACCGGCATCATCAACGCGCACGAATACCGCAACCACATCCTCGCCACGCGCGAGGCCTTGAAACAACATGCCCAACCAGCTTTACCAACTCCGGCGGCAAGCACCGGCCACAGCGAGGCGCAAGCCGCCCAGCAACTCGCCGCACTGCAAAACATCGAGCAGCGCCTCGCCGAAATCGTTGCGCTGTTGAAAGAACGCCAATAACCGCAAAGCTGCTGCGCCATGAACCTGCGTGAACAATTCGGCAACCTGGACATTTACCTGTTCGATCAACTCCTCAAAGGCAGCATTCCGCTCGGCATAGCGCTGCTGGACGCGGGCTGCGGCGGTGGCCGTAACCTCGTTTACTTCCTGCGCAACAATTTCAACGTCTTTGCGGTGGACGCGCACCCGCAAGCCGTACAGCAGGTGCAGCAACTCGCCGCCCAGCTTGCGCCGCAACTCCCGCCCACCAATTTTCAAGTCGCCGACGTCGCCGCCCTGCCCTGCGCCACCGCCCAATTCGAACTGGTCATCAGCAGCGCCGTCTTGCACTTCGCCCGCGACGCACAACACTTTGACCGCATGCTTGATGAGATGTGGCGCGTGCTCAAACCCGGCGGCATGCTGTTTGCCCGGCTCGCCAGTTCTATCGGAATTGAAGAGCGCGTAAAGCCCACCGGCAACGGCTGGTTCGCGTTGCCCGATGGCACGGAGCGCTTTTTGGTGCATGAAGAAATGCTCGCAGCCGCCACGCAACGTTTGGGCGCCACGCTGCTAGAACCGTTGAAGACGACCAACGTGGCGAATCTGCGTTGTATGACGACGTGGGTTTTGGGGAAGGTGGCTTAACGCAATCGTCGTCGCGCGCCAACTTACTTGAGCTCGAGTTCGTATTTCGCCAGCCGCTGACATGGTTGTA
This sequence comes from Acidobacteriota bacterium, assembly GCA_031418175.1. Classification (GTDB taxonomy): domain Bacteria; phylum Acidobacteriota; class Blastocatellia; order RBC074; family RBC074; genus JACPYM01. The sequence goes on from JANOWX010000125.1 coordinate 13,026, forward strand.
ATTCGATCACCTGATTCGCCGCTTCAGCCGCGCGGCGCAAGCGTAAACGCGCCGCCGTGTCCAAGCCGGTTGGCGCTTCCGATTCTTTGGGCACAGGCTGCGCGAGTATCCAGTATTTGCCGGGCGCGAGGTTGCGGAAGCGGAACGCGCCGCCGCTGCCGGTCTGCGTTTCGGCATAGCGCAACACATCTTCCGCACGTTCGCGCTCAACCGGGATCAGGTGAATCCGCCAAGACGGCACGCTTGTTCCAGCCTTGACCGCTTTGCCCTCCAAGGCCGCCGCGCCTTCCGTGACCGCCACCACCACGCCATTCAAACGTTCACCGGCTTTGAGCGTGAGACCGCTACGGCTGACATCCATCAGACGTGGCGGCGCGACGGGCGCAGTTTTTGCCGCAGGTGACGTTGCACCTTTGACTGGCGCACTCGGCGTGGGCGCGGTGATAGACCGAAGATACCAACGCTCGTCTAGCAGTTGCGCGTTCAGCCGATAGCGTCCGCCAGTCAAGCCGCGAAAGGCGATTTCACCGGCGCGGTTGGGCACGCTGATGGGCGCAGGCGGCGGCTTGCTCACACCTACCTGATCGGTGCGCAAGGCGAAGACTTGTTCATCAAGTATCGCTGGGCGCGGCGCGGGACACTTGATGCCGCTTTCGATTTGCAACTGCGCGCGCACTGAAGCCAGCGGTTTCAACGTCAACGCGACGCCGGTGACGTCCGCGCCGCTGACCAGCACACGCACGGGCGCGGCGGCCGCTGTGTCATCGCCGGCGTTGCGTTGTGCGGCCAATTCGTATTCGCCAGCGGTGACACCGAGAATGGAAAAGGTATCGGGGCCGCTACTGGCCGTTGCGCCGCGTCGTCCCGGCCCGCCACGCGGTGTGAGAAAGGCCGTATTGACGACCTGGCCTGACGCCTTGTGCGTGAGCATCACCAGCGTGAACCCGCCGCCCGGCCCGCGTTCCGCCACCGCGCCCGCCACGGTGCCGCTGATGGCGAAGCCGTGCGTGCTGCGGTACTGAATATCAATGCCGCTGCTTTCCGTGCCGCTATTCACCGTGACTTCCACTGCCGCCGCGCGGCTGCCGGACGGATAGTAAATCGGCCCATCGTTCGCCAACGGATTGCGCTGCGGCCCGCCCCGGCCTCCTCCTCCAAAACCACCGCCACCGAATCCGCCGCCTGCCGCTGCATTGGCAACGACGACATACGCCCCGGCAGACAAACCGAAGATGCGATAGCTGCCGCGATCATCGGTCTGGGCTTCAGTGTTCGCCATTGTGAACGGGGCCGCTGCGGCCTGCGCTGGTTGCGCATTGACGCGCACGCCAATCACCGGGTCGCCCGCCGGATTCAGCACGCGCCCCGTAATCACGCCGCCTTTGACCAAACGAATCGTCACGTCATCGCCGAGGCGGTAGAAAGGTTGTTGCAACACCTCGGCAGGCAAATCCGGTTCAGCGGTAACGGCGGCGCTTTCGGGCACGTAACCGGGCGCGCTGGCCGTGACCTGCAAGGCCGCCGCGCGCAAACCATCCACTTTGAAATTGCCTTCGGCGTCGGTGGTCACGGTGCGCGAAGCATTGCCTGGGCCGCGTCCGGCCACTGCGCTGACGGTGACGCTGGCGAAGGGCAAGGGCCCGTCTTCGCAAGTCACGCGCCCGGTGATGGCGCCATAACTGACCGCCGCATTCGGCGTTTGCGCGTGCGCGGTCAACACAGCCAACAACATCAATCCGCTTACGCACAGTCTCATCTGAACTCTCATTGTCATTACCGTATCCTGCGCGGCTGGCCACCGTTGCCACGCGGCGGTTGCGCCGTTAGCGCCGCCAGATTGAGCGGAAAGGTTACGTTCTGAACAGCGCCACTGCCGACACTGACGGTCAAGGGCGCAATCGTATTGCGGCTCAGCCCCGGCGCTTGTAGCATCAGTTCGTAAGTCCCGGCCACCAGTTGATCCAGTTGAAAGCGCCCGCTCGCATCCACCGGCACGTTGCGGCCACCACGATCGCGCACGCTGGCGCTGGCATCCACGCGCCGCGCCGAAACCGTCAAACGCAGTTGCGGCGGCAGCGCGCCGCCTTCGACGCGCACGACACCACGCACCGAACTGTTGCCGTAAGCCGCAATCAGCCGCACGCCCGCGATCTGTTGGCCGGCCTCGACGCGCAAGCCCGCCTGCAAATCTGCGCCGTCGCGTTCAATGCGCAAAAGCGTCAGCCCCGCAGGCCCGCCGCGCGCGCCACGATCCACCAACGTCAGCGTGACCAACCCCGGCGCCAATCCAGTTTCAGCGCCAGCAATTCCCTGCCCTGCGGCGGCGCGCAATCCTCCGGCGGATTGAATTTCAACGTGCCGCGCGCGCACGTTGACGGCGTGGACTTCGGGTTGCACGCGCGCCAGTGGTTGATTGGCGCTGATGTTTGGATTGGTGAGCCAGGCCGTGCTGACCGGCTCCGCCGCAAACGCGCCGGGTGTGAGCAGGCACAGCAGGCAAAGCGTGATTTTCCCGGTTGCAATTTTCATCAATGCATCTCCCGAAAGTCGCTGGCGCGCCCTGGGTACGCACCGCTTCCAGCGTGCAGGCGTGGCAGCAGACCGAAGAATGCCAGAGGGTTTGCCTACCGGTTTGATTATGTCCGCCGCCACGCCTGCACGCTGGAAGCGGTGCGTACCCAGGGCTACGGCGCGGGCGGCAATTGCGCGTTCCATTGGTCATAGAGCGCCTTCAACTCATTCAGCTTGGCCGGATTGGCAGCGGCGAGGTTCGTGCTTTCGCCCTGATCCGTTGCCAGGTTGTAAAGCCGCGTGGTGTTTTGAAAGAAGAGCAGCTTCCAATCGCCCGCACGCAAGGCGTATTGCGTCGTGTCCGAACGCCAAAACAGCTTGTCGTGCGGCAACGCTGTGTCCGCGCCCGCCAGGAACGGAATCAGGTTGACGCCGTCGAGTGTGGCTTCTGAGAACTTGCCGCCGACACGGCCGTCGGCAACACGTCCAACGCCGTGATCGGCGCGCTGCTGAGCGCGCCCGCCGGCAGATAGCCTTTCCATTGCAGCATAAACGGCACGCGGATGCCGCCTTCCAGCAACTGGTCTTTCTGGCCGTTGAGCGGCGTGTTGAGCGAGGTGTTGACGCGCGTGGGGCCGCCGTTGTCGCTAAAGAAAACCACCAGCGTG
>JANOWX010000126.1:0-8688 GCA_031418175.1 Acidobacteriota bacterium
ACGCCAGCGATGCGCTCAATTTTCCGATCAGCGCGACAGCCACCGGCTTTACCGGCACGGTCACGGCCACGCCGACGGTTTCGACGGCTGACAATTCGATCAAGTTCACGATCAACCCGCCGGCGCTCATTGCGACCAATCCATCACAGGGGGTTTGCATCGAGGTGAAATTCACCGTGGTGGTCACGACACAGCCTTATGCCGACGATCTTTATCTGACCAATCTCTTCCAGAGCAAAAATGTGAAGACGGACGGCAGCACAGAAGGCCATCTGACGGGCCTGGTGATTCACGTGCGCGCGCCGAAGCTGATGATTACCAAAGGCGTCTTCAGCTCCAACAATCCTTTTGCCATGCTCATCCCGCCGCCCGCGCCGACGCCGACGCCGCCAGTGGTTGATAACGACATCAAGGGCGTGGATGCCAACGACAAGATCACGTTTTATATCGCCGTGCAAAACAAAGGCGGCGCGCCGGCTTATGACGCTAAGGTCGAAGACATTCTGCCGCCCAATTTGATGTATGTGCCATTTTCGCTGGCGCAGGTGACGGTCCGCTGCCGAGTTTGAGTCAGAGCGGGCAAACGCTCACCTTCAGTTACGGCAACACCTTCACGCCTTTTCCGAAGAATCAATTGTCGGTCTTTTCGATTCAGGTAATGTTGCCCAGTGAAATCGCGCCTTGCACCATGATTACCAACACGGCGACGGTCAAATGGCGCAGCGCCGCTCACGATCCCAACGTCACCACACCGCCCCCGCCGCCGCTTTTCCCGGCAATGCAAGACAGCGCGAAAATCACCGTCGCGGGGCCGACCATCACGAAAACTATCGTCGGTACCAACCAACCGCACACCACCGACCCGAATGTCGCCATCGGCGAGAAGATCAAATATCTGGTGCACATCCGTGTGCCCGAAGGCAAATTCAACAACGTCGTGATTATGGACACGCTCGATGCGGGGCTGGCTGTTGTGAATAACACCGTTACCGCAACCAAATCAGGCGTCAGTGTGAGCGGTTCGCTCAACGGCGTCATCGCCGCTGGCGGCGGGATGATTACGATCACGCCGGGTATGGTGCTCAACACTGACACCAACAACGCGACCGAGGAATACATCGAGTTTATGTACGAGGCCGTCGTGCTCAACGTGACCGGCAACGTCAACGGCACGATGCTCAAGAACAACGTCAAATGGACTTCAGCCGAATGCAATCCCGAGCTGGTTTCGACGCAGGTCAAAGTGGTCGAGCCGAAGCTGAAAGTGACCAAGACCGCCGTCAATGCCGCCGGGCAACCCCTCACCAGCGCCGACGCGGGCGATGAAATCACCTGGGTCATCACCGTGATGCACGACACGGGCAGCACGGCGGACGCCTTCACGGTCTTGCTGACCGACAGCGTCTCGTCGTATGGGCAAACCTTCGTCAACGGTTCGTTGATGGTGATGGGCGGCGATAACGACCCGGTGAGTTTGTCGGGCGGCAATCCGCTCGTCGTCGCCAATTGGAACAGCTTCCCGCTCGGCAAGACCTCGACGATCAAGTTCAAGGTCGTGCTGACCAGCAACACCTTCCCGTGTTCACCGGTCAAGAACCAGGCCAATCTGGCGTGGGCTTCGATTCCGCCCGGGCCGACACCCATCTCACCATTTTGGCAGCCCACCACATCCTGCCCGCGCACCGGCCCGCCGCTCATCAGTTGCGGCCAGTTGAATAACTATGTGACCAGCGGCGCGGTTTCGGTTCCGGTGCCCGCGCCGACGATTACCAAGACGCTCACCGGCACGTCGGCAGGCCATACGACCGGCGGCAACGTGACGATTGGCGAAGTGGTTACTTACGAGTTGCGCGTTTGTTTGCCCGAAGGCACGACGCCAGCGCTCACGGTGAAAGACTTCTTACCGCCGGGACTGGCCGCCGTTTCGGCGAACGTCACCGCGACCAACGGCATCGGCGGAATTTCGGTTGGACCGTTGACGGTAGACCCCAATTGCGGCGCGGTACAAACCTTCAGCTTCGTCAACCCGCTGAGCGTGGCCGGTGACAACAATCCCGCCAACAACTGCTTCACCATCGAATTGAAAGCGCGCGTCTGCAACGTGATGGACAATATGGGCATGCCGCCCAATCAGACGGTGCTGAGCAACAGCGCCGGAGTCAGAGCTTACGGTTGCGGGCCGGTGGAGTCCGCGCCGGTGACGGTCACGGTGGTCGAACCGAAGCTGCAAGTGAAGAAGGAATTCATTCCCGCCATCGCCGAACCGAACAGCATGGTGCAGATCAAAATCACCGTCACCAACATCGGCACGTCTGACGCCTTCGATTTATCGTTGCAGGATGTCTTGGGCGGTTGCCTGACCTTTGTGTCGGCCACTTTGCCGCCGGGTTACACGGCTGCGGGCGGCAGCACGGTGACGATTGTCGGCCCGCAATCCACCCTCGCGGTGAATGCGATGGTGATGTTCATCCTGACCGTGCAGGTCGGCGATTGCTGCCAGGTGCCGAATACGGTGACGGCGACGGCTTCGTCGCTACCGGGCCAGGTCGCGGGCGAACGCCCGGTGACGGGCATGGGCAACGATACGCTCTTGGTCAATGGCACGAATTGCCCCTGTTACGACTTGGTACAGCCTTCGGGGCTGGTCGGCTGGTGGCCGTTTGACGAAGCGAGCGGCACGACCGCCGACGACATCGGCGGCAACGTCAAAAACGTTGGGGCTTACGGCACGGGCAGCGCCGCGCCTACGCCAATCGCTGGCGTGGTGGGCAATGCGTTGTCATTTGATGGTGTAAATGATTTCGTGCAGGCGGCGACCGACACCGAAATCAACATCAATGGCGTATGCGCGGGCGGCGTCGCCGAAAATTACACGATTGACGCCTGGATCATGTCCGATGGGACAGGCTTGCAGCACATCGTGGATAAGCGTGACAACACAACCTCGCCCACCGGCTACATTCTCTTCCTGAACAACGGGCGGCTCGGCATCCAGATCAACGGGATCAATTACGGCACGCCGACTACCTTGCCGATGTTGACCGACAATCAATGGCATTTCATCGCTGTCAGCGTGCGGCGTTGCACCTCGCCGGAGGCGCGTTTTTACGTGGACGGCAACCTGATCCACATCGCCACGCCGTCGCCTTCCGCCGGGGCTTCGATGGCGAATAGCGGCCCGCTTTACATCGGCACGCGCACCCCGATCTTCGGCGGCGGCGATTTATTCAAAGGGCGCTTGGACGAGTTGGAGATTTTCAAGCGCATCGTGCCCGAAGAGGAACTGGACAAGATTTACGCCGCCGGGCGCAAGGGCAAATGCAAATGCGTCCAGCCGCCGCAAGCCGCGCAGATGATCGGCTGGTGGCCGCTCAACGAAGCCAACGGCGCGACCAGCGTCAACGAACTGATCCATCCCAACAACGGCCTGCCGATGCCGGGCGGCGTCATCGGCGGCGGCACCGGGCCAGGGGCGACGGCGGGTGTCGTCAATGGCGCGTTCAATTTCTCGACCGCGCTGACTTTTGTCCGCGTGCCGCACGACAATTCGCTCAACGTGGGCACGAACAGTTTGACGATTGACGCCTGGGTCAATCCTGCCTCGGTCAACGCCGCGCTCTATCAGCCGATTGTGGACAAGTACAATCCGGCCACGTTGCTGGGGTATTCCTTCTTCCTACAGGGCCAGCAGTTGAAATTCACGATGGTGAATGGCTCGCTGTCTTCGACCTATTCCAGCAACGCGGTCATCAACTACGGCGCCTGGCAGCACGTCGCCGTGGTGATTGATCGCGCGAACAACACGGGGCGCTTCGTCTATAACGGCTTCGCGGTGGGCACGCCGTTCACGCCACTCGCGGGCAGTCTCGACAACGCGGTCGAATTACGCATCGGCAACACGCGCACCGGGCCCTTGCCGACGCCGTTCGGCGAACTCAGGATAGATGAACTCGAAATTTTCAAAGTCGCATTGAGCGATGCCGAGGTGCGGACAATTTATATGGCGGGCAGCAACGGCAAGTGTTTGCCGAGCTGTCCGAACATGCCTTGCCCATGTCCGAGTTTCAACGCGGCGACCAATGTGAGCGTGGGCGCGTCGCCGCAAATTCTGGCGACGGCGGATTTCGACAACGACGGCGATTTCGATCTGGTGGCGCCCACTGGGAACAACGTGACGATCCTGACCAATAACGGCACGGGTGTTTTCAATTCGGCGGGCACTTTCGCCACCGCGAATAATCCGCTGATGGCGGCGGTCGGTCAGTTCAACACCAACACGGACAACGATCCAGACATCGTCACGGCCAGCCAGCAAGCGGTCTCGACGGTGAGCGTATTGTTGGGCGCAGCCGGGGCGACGTTTACCCCCGGCACAAATATCACGACCGCCGGGCCTGATCCGGTCTTCATCGCCGTGGCGAAATTCAATGGCGATGCGCGCGACGACCTGGCCGTGGTCAATCTAGGCAGCGGCACTGTCAACATCAAGCTCGGCGTCGGCGACGGCACGTTCATTGATGCGCCCGCGACGCCGCTATCCACGGGCTTTGCCGCGAATTCGGCTGAAGTCGGTTTCTTCGACAACAACAACATTCCGGATTTGGCGGTCGTCCATCGCCAGAACAATCTGGTAACGATCTTCCTGGGCAATGGCGATGGCACGTTCAGTCAGGCGCCCACGCTCACCACCGGCTCGTTCCCGGTTTATGCGGGCGCGGGCGATTTCAACAAAGACGGCAAGCAGGATTTGGCCGTCTCAAATCGCCTGAACAACAACGTCTCGGTTTACCTGGGCAACGGCAATGGTACCTTCGGTGCGGCGACGAATTTCGCCACTGGCGGCGGGCCGGGGCAAATTGCCGTGCGCGATTTCAACAACGACGGCAACCTCGACCTCGCGGTGGCGGCCAGTGGGTCAAGTAGCGTCTCGATGTTGTGCGGCAATGGCGACGGCACGTTCAAACCGTTCGCCAGCTTGAGCACCGGCAGCGGCCCCAATTCCGTCATCAGTGGCGATTTCAACGGCGACGGCAAGCCTGATCTCGCCACCTCGAACGGCAGCTCGAATAATGTTTCGATCCTGCTCAACAGTTGTGTGCCCAGCCCGGCGGCCTTCATCACCATCACGCCGGCCAATTTGCCCAACGGCACGGCGGGCGCGGCCTACAACCAGCAATTCACGCAGACGGGTTGCACGGGCGCGGCGACGTGGAGCGTGGCCGCAGGTTCATTGCCGAACGGTTTGACGTTGAATGCGGCAACCGGCGCGCTCACCGGCACGCCGAGCACGGCGGGCACGTTCACCTTCACGATCAAAGTGACTTGCGCTGACGGTTGCATGGCGACGAAGACTTATACGGTCTCGATTGCGCCCTGTGTTTACGTGCTCAATCCGCTCACGCTGACCTTCAATGCGGGCGGCGGCACGGGAACGGTCACGGTCACGGCGGGCGGGCCGTGCGGTTGGACGGCGGTCATTGCTGAAAACTGGGCGACGATCACCAGCGGCGCGACGGGCAGCGGCAACGGCACAGTTGCTTTCAGCGTCTCGTCCAACACCAGTGTGGCGCGCGTCACCTGGTTCACTATCGCCGACCAAACCCTCCTCATTTCGCAAGCCGGTTTCGCTTGCCCCACGCTTAACCTCAATCCCGCGAGCCTGCCCAACGCCACCGCCGGCACGGCTTACAACCAAACGCTCACGGCGACAGGGGGCACAGCACCCTACAGCTTCAGCGTCAGCAGCGGCGCGCTGAAACCCGGCCTGAGCCTCAACGCCGCAACCGGCGTCCTCTCCGGCACGCCAACACAAGCGGGCACGGCCACCTTCACGATCACGGCCACGGATGCGAACGGTTGCACGGTCTCCAAGCAGTACACGTTGATCTGCGGCTGCCCGGTCATCAACGTCAATCCGGCGATGCTGGCGATGGGCAATGTGGGCGCGGCTTATAGCGCGACCTTCACGGCCACGGGTGGCAGCGCGCCTTACACCTTTACCAGAATTGGCGGGCTGTTGCCGCCGGGGCTGACGCTGAACACCGCCACTGGCCTGTTGTCCGGCACACCCACATCCGCCGGTACGTTCACGCTGACCGTCAACGCCACCGACGCCAACGGCTGTACGGGCACGCACGCTTACAGCCTGCAAATCGGCGGCACGATTTCGGGCGTAGTCAGCTATTGCCTCGCGCCGGCGAAGAAGGTGCCGGGCGTGACGATCAGCAACAGCACCGCGCCGCCGGCGCCGGTGACCACCAACAGCGCGGGCTTCTATTCCATCGCCCGCCAAGGCTGCTGCGCGATGACGTTGACGCCCGCCAAAACAGGGGACGTGAACGGCATCACCAGCTTTGACGCGGCGTTGACCGCGCGCGTAGTGGCTGGCGGGAATCAATTCAATACTTGCCAGCAAACCGCCGCTGATGCCGATGGCAATGGCAGCGTGACTTCGGCGGATGTCGCGTTGATCGCCGGTTTCGCGGCAGGCCGGACGCTACCCGGCAACCAAGCGGGCACCTGGCGTGTCACGCCGGGTTCTCGCACCTATCCGGCGGGCAACGGCAATCTGATTGATCAGAATTACGACGCCATCTTGAAAGGCGATGTGAACGGCAGTTGGACGCCGCCACCCGAATTGCCGTCCGCGTTCCGACGCACGCTCGCGCCGCTGGTGCAAGCGCCGGTTTCATTGCCCAACGTCAACAGCACGACGGGCGCGAGTCTGACGATTCCGATCACGCTGGGCGGCAATCTGACGGTGGCGGACGATGTCATCGCCTATGATTTCACCGTAACTTTCAATCAGAACATTCTGCAACCACTGGCGGCGAATCTGGTGGCCGAGGTCACAGGCACGCTGAGCAGTGCAATGACCATCACGGCGAATGTGGACACGCCCGGTCAAGTGCAAATTTCCGCTTTCGGCGTCAATGCCTTGGTGGGAACAGGCACGCTGCTGAAGCTCAAGTTCAACGTGATCGGCGCGCCTGGCGGTTCGACGCCACTAGCCTGGCAACACCTCATCTTCAACGAAGATGAGCAAACCAGCCTCACCAACGGCAGTGTCACGCTGCCTTGTCCGAACATCACCATCACGCCGGCGACATTGCCTGCGGGCCTGCTCAACACGGCTTACAACCGCACGCTGACGGCCGCGGGCGGAGCGGGCAGCTACGTCTTCAGCATCGGCGCGGGCACGCTGCCCGGCGGGCTCAGCTTGTCTGCTGGCGGTGTTATCTCGGGTTCGCCGACGGCCACCGGCAGTTTCAACTTCACGGTCAATGCCGCCGATAGCAATGGTTGTATCGGCGCGCAAACTTACACGCTGGTCATCAACGCGACCGATCCTTGCGGTTCGGTGACGATCACGGTCACGCCAAACGCCTTGCCACCCGGCGCACTCGGCGCGGCTTACAACCAAAACCTGAGCGCGACGGGCGGTACAGCGCCGTATAGTTTCAGCGTCAGCACCGGCCAATTGCCGCAGGGCCTGACCTTGAACACACTGACCGGCTTGCTCTCTGGCACGCCCACACAAACCGGCAGCTTCCCCTTCACTGTCAAGGCCACCGATGCCAATGGCTGTATGGGGACGCGGGCCTATACGCTGAGCGTCTGCGGCACGATCACGCTGACACCCGCAACCTTGCCGAATGGTTTTGTCGGGACGGCCTATGGGCAGACCATTTCAGCAACGCCGGTGGGCACCTACACGTTCGCCATCACGGCAGGCACGGCGCCAGGCGGCTTGTCGCTCAACGCGGCCACGGGCGTCTTAGCAGGCACGCCGACAACGGCTGGGACGTTCAACTTCACCGTCACCACGACCGATGCGGCGAATTGCACGGGCACACGCGGCTACACGGTCAGCATCGGCGGCAGCGGCCTGCAGTTTTATACGCTGGATGCGCCGGTGCGGGCGCTCGAAACGCGCAGCGGTCAGAGTGTGGGCTGCGTCAGGCCCGGTGCGCCGATTGGGGCGGGGACGACGTTCACGCTTGGTGTGGTGTCGGCGTGCACGGGGATTCCGGCGAATGCGCGGGCGGTGACGGGCAATGTCACGGTGGTGCCAATCTTTGGGGCGGGCGGGTATTTGACGCTCTTCCCCAGCAGTGCGGCGCAACCCATCGTCGCCAACTCCAACTTCAAACCGTTCGAAATCACAAACAATGTCTTCACCGTCGGTTTGGGAGCGGCGGATGGCGCGTTCAAGATTTTCGCCAGCGCGACGACCGAGGTGATTGTGGACATCACCGGCTATTTCGCGCCGCCGAGTCCAACGGGTTTGTACTTCCACCCGTTGAATGAGCCGGTGCGCCTGGTCGAAACGCGGACGCTGCCGGGCTTGACCGGTTGCATCAAACCCGGCGCGCCGTTCCCGGTGGGCACGACCGAAGTGCAAGGACGTTCGCCGGTGGCTGCGCCTTGCAATGTGATTCCGGCTTCGGCGCGGGCAATCATCGGCAATGCGACGACGGTCTTACCCCCAACCGGAGGCTTCCTAACCATCTGGCCCAGCGACGCCGTTCAGCCCACTGTGGCCGCCTCAAATTACGCGGGCGCAGACGTGATCAACGGGCCTTTCACAGTCAAGCTGGGCGCGGATGGCAAGTTCAAGGTCTTCACGCCCGTGGCGACCGATCTGGTGATTGACATCCTGGGCTATTACAGCACCGAGGCGACCGA